>NZ_JBQKJT010000003.1:0-244950 GCF_052117125.1 Candidatus Avoscillospira sp. LCP25S3_F1
CTGGCGGCTTGAAGTTGTGCGCTCTCGCGAAGAAATGCGCCGGGAAGCCTATGGTTTCCTGCCTGATGGGTGATTCGACAGCGCTTGCCTCAGCAATTGTGCGGTGCTGCCTTAAATCTCCTTTAATTTTGTCATGAGACGAAAAATGGACGACTGAATGTTTAACCCATTGGAATCATCTCCTAAATTGCCATAGATAGACTATAGCATATGTCATAAAGTTACCCCGATTTCTATTTTTCTGGGATATTCTAAATTATAACTTATGAATATATATTTGTCAATAAACTATATATTTACAAAAAGATATTTTTTATTTATACTGATTATCAGAAAATAACAACACCATAGAGGACAACATTATGGCTCAAAAAAAGGAATCTTCCAAAAAGAGCGGTACCGTTGCCAGCATCAATGACTCTTTGAAAAAGGCCACCACAGAGATGCTAGTTCTGTTTGTACTGCATCAAAAATCCATGTATACCTACGAGATGATGAGTACGATAGAACAACTTAGCGAGGGAAGACTGTCGTTTAATACGCTTTATCAGGCCATCTATCGTCTGCGCGATCACGGATATATTGAAGAATCAGAAAAAATCCTGTCACAGGACAACCGGGTTCGGATTTATTTCGCCATTACACCGGCAGGAGAAGCGTATCTCCAGGATCTGCGGCAAGAGTACCAGAACTTCATCGATACGATTGCTCTGATTTTTTCCAAGGATGGCAGTTTACAGGGGGATGAGACAACATGAAAGAAGTATGGAATATGTATGCCAGAGAACTTCGCAGTTGTTTGCAATGCTCCCGCGCACAAAAGAACGCATTTTTACGAGAAACTAAGCGGCTGGCCGTGGATTATTTGGCCGGTGTTCCTGAGCCGAGCATTGAGGATCTGATTGAATTTTTAGGAACACCAGAGGAACTGGCCCGTTCCTATCAGGATACCCTCGGAGAGCAAAGTGCAAGGATATACCGGAAACAAATCAACCAAAAGCTGTGGCTACTTTGCACCATCAGTCTGGTTGTACTGGTTGGCGCCATCGTCTCGACTGCTTATTGTATGTACCTTTCCGACCGCTGGCATGACGTTACAATCACGCAAGAGGAAACTGTCATTATTTATGAAGAGAGCGAAACAACGTAAACCCGATCTGTAAAGCATATTGCTTCGCATGGCTGGCAATGTAATATGTTGGACCCTGGCTTCTATTGTCGCTCAAAAGGATTAAAAAGGAGAAAGACCGATGAAAAAAATTCTTTCCATGGTAACCGTTTTGGCGCTCTTATGCGTCATGCTTACAACCTCTGCACTGGCACGCCAAGAAGTCCGTACCAGTATTACGGATTTGGGCAATGGCATCACGGTAGAGCGCGTTATTACCGTGAATGAACTGGACACGCGCAGTTCCACCAAAAAGGCATCCGCCAAAAATACATTTAAAAATAACGGTGAAGTAATTGCTACTGTGACCTTGACCACCACCTTTGGTTATGATGGCACGAGAGCATGGGTTGTCAGTTCCTCCGGGTCCCACTCAGTTGAATCGGGCTGGACTTATAAGAATGAAAACATAACAAACTCCGGCGGTACATCGCGGTTGACGGCTGAACTTAAAAGCACCACAGGGCTGAGTCGCGTACCGGTAAATATCGACCTTGTTTGCACAAAGAATGGTGAGATTTCTTAAACCAGATTGTGTCGATAGAGGATGATGGTTTCAATTACTCAGGTTAGCCATGCATAGTAATGTGTTGATATTCTTTCTGCGGAGACATGCTTAGTAAATATTTTGTGGCACGGCTAGAGTTGCTACTAGTCGTGCCACAAAATATCTGGGAACAGAGCACATAGAAAATACACATGATCAATTGTCTCTTTTGTTCCACTAGTGGTTAAACTGCCACCCAATCCAGTACCACCACCTGTCAAAAAGGCGCAGGCAACCAGATGGTTGCTTGCGCCTCATTTTTTTCTCGACAGGTTATCCGAGGGTTCTCCAGCAAACGCCGGGGAATCTTGGGATAGCCCGTCGAGATATGGACAGGATTCTTACGCCAACGCTTGCCATGTAGACAATTTTGCAAAAAACTTAGAAAAATTTTTGCATTTTGGTAGAAAAAGATATTCTTGTCGTGATCCTCCCGATTTTCGTTGACCATCCACGAATCAACGAAAATCAAAGGAGGACCTACCATGTTTGACCGCAGCAGCGATTACGCTTTGAACAAAAAGGAACCGGAGGCCATCGTATGCAAGAGCGCCACCGGAGTACATATTCGTTTGACCCGCAATGACTTTTCCAGTGAAGCAGAATTTGAGAAGTGGAAACATTGGTCTGACGAGGACTATCACGCCGCCGAAAAAGCCGACCATCGCCACGACAACCGCAAACTCTCCCTGGAGGGCCTGGCTGAATTGTCCTTCGCCGTACTCTCTGCCGAGACCGAGATCATGGATCAGTATGATCGTCAAGATAGAGCCCGTCTGTGCCGTCTGCTGGCCGAGGGATTGGAGGCCTGCTTGACCGTATCCCAGCGCCGCCGCCTATGGCTCTACTGTGTGGAGGGGCTGACGGTAAAAGAAATTGCGGCACAAGAGAAGGTCAAACATCAGAATGTATCCAAGCGTATTTTGGCCGCTAAAAAAATTCTCAGAAAATTTTTAGAAAGGTGGGTGCAGAACTGGGGCTAAACCGGCGATAGGTGAAGGATGGTTTTTCATTCCTTCTATGTTACTGACAACTGAATAGGGCAAGCCAGATACTTGCCGTACTCTGTTGAGCCATACGCTGGGTGCGCCGGGATCTTCCATCGGGAAAGGAGGTGACAACTCCGATGGAAGGGAGCGATCCACACCGCCAGCGCAAAGCGGTCGGGCAAAACCGCAGGCCATGACACAGGTACGGGATCATGCTACTTGCGTCGGCTATGCGTCACAGCGTAGGACGCCCCGCCCACGGGAATGGGGGGAGGTTTATCAGCCTATGGAGCGGCTGCCAACCGCCGCTGGCCTGTCTATGATATATTATATGCACTGTTAGCGTACCGTTATAACCCGAATGAAACGACCGTTTTGCGTCTCACCGTGAGACATGATTGATAGGAGCGAGACATGAAACCTATGGAAGTAAAACAATTTCCCTCTGAAGTTGTCACCATTGACGGCTGTACTGTCATTCTGCGATATGCTGAAAAACCAGTACCCGGAGCATTGGATGCTATGCGGGAAACCTTGATAAATCAAAACTTTTCTGCTGAAAAACACTCTATTTCTTGCAAAAATGACAAAAATATGGTATAATAATAGTGTAAAATGTACCTTGACAAATAAATAGAGAGATAGAGAAAACAAGGATACATACACTGTTTTTCCAAGTGAAAAATGAGGTGTATGGTATGGAAAATACATTACGAGTTTACTGTCTGTATCGCGTATCTACGGTAGGACAGGTTGAAAAAAATGATATCCCCATGCAGAGGGAATTTTGCCGGGCATTTGTAGACAGTCACCCCGGTTGGCAGATTGAAAAAGAACTGTATGAAAAGGGCGTTTCGGGCTTTAAGAAGTCAGCCAAGGAGCGAGACGCCATACAGGAAATCCTGCGTGACGCTGTGCAGGGAAAATTTGATATTCTGCTGGTCTATATGTTTGACCGCCTGGGTCGCAAGGATGATGAAACGCCGTTTATCGTTGAATGGTTTGTACGAAACGGCATTGAAGTCTGGAGTGCAACAGAGGGAGAACAGCGGTTTGATAACCATGTAGACAAGCTGCTGAATTACATACGCTACTGGCAAGCCTCCGGCGAAAGTATCAAAACCTCTGTACGCACCAAGACCCGGCTGGAGCAGCTTACCGAGAGCGGCTTTTACACGGGCGGTTCCATTGCATATGGCTATCGTTTGGACAAACGGGGCCGTACCAATAAGCGGAATAAGGAAGTTTATGATTTGGCGATAGACGAGGACGCCGCAAAAATCATCCAACTGATTTTCCATAAATATGTCTATGAGGGGTTCGGCGCTCAGCGTCTTTCCAAGTATCTGACGGAAATGAATATCCGAAAACCAAACGGAAAGAACTTTCCGAACACATCCATAAACCGAATCATCAAAAATCCCATTTATACAGGGGTCATTCGGAATGGTGAAGTACAATCGGAGATCATTCCAGAATTACAGATCATAGACCAAGATACATTTGACCGGGCGCAGAAAATCATGTCTGACAGAACGACACACCATGCGGAAACGCCCTTGAACTTGAAAGGACAGTCTCTTTTGGTGGGTAATATTTTCTGCGGACATTGCCGGAATCGACTTACCTTAACCACTGGCGGCAGAAAACGGGTCCGAAAGGATGGCAGTATTTATCACGATGTTCGTGCCAGGTATCAGTGCCACTACAATGTGCGCCATCCGGGAGAATGTGATGGACAATCGGGCTATGGGGTAAAAAAGCTGGATGGAATCGTGGACCGGATCGTGCGCTATCAGCTTTCCAAAATCAGCACGGCATCCGGGGAAGATATTGTAGCCAAGCAGAATCAAAAGGCCATCGATCTTGCCAAAGCAAAGCATCATATGGCAACCATGCAGTTAGCAGACAAGAAAAAAGAACTGGTTGATTACCAGAACGAAGGTATTAAGGTAATCCGTGGGCAAAGCAAATTTGACATGGATTTTCTTAATGAACTTGTGAACAAAGTCAAAACCGAAATCCAAGAGTTAGAAGCCACTGTGAAAGCAGCAAGGGAGGAACTGGACGCACATATTGCCAATGCCGATGTAGAGCGGAAGGAATATGAAAAGATAAAGACCTGGGCTGATCTCTATGATGGCTGTACCTTTGCTGCAAAGAAGATGATTATTTCTCAATTCATCAAATCTGTCTATGTCTATCGAGATTACACACTGGAAATCGAGTTTAATGTTTCCTTTGAGGAGTTCCAAACCATGGCAACAGAATGCCGGGATCAAGGCGCAAATGAGCAACCTTTGGTCTATATTACGGCATAAAAAAACAGGCTTGCATAAGCAAGCCTGTCTGTGGTGGACCCAAAGGGACTTGAACCCTCGACCTCTCGGATGCGAACCGAACGCTCTCCCAACTGAGCTATGGGCCCATATATCTGTCACGGCTGACTACCAAGTGAGTCACCG
This sequence comes from Candidatus Avoscillospira sp. LCP25S3_F1, assembly GCF_052117125.1. NCBI lineage: Bacteria > Bacillati > Bacillota > Clostridia > Eubacteriales > Oscillospiraceae > Candidatus Avoscillospira > Candidatus Avoscillospira sp. LCP25S3_F1. Next base: position 5,170 of record NZ_JBQKJT010000003.1, read on the forward strand.
GACCAAACATATGACGGTATGAAGTTTTTCCAAAAGGGATGCGAACCGCATGGGGACCGCATGAGTTACCGGCCCCCATGCGGGGGCATATAACTGGCCCGTGCGCGCTCCCAGCTGAGCTATAGGCCCAAATCAACAGTTCCAAAAGCGGAACAGAAGAATAAAGCAATATGAAATTATAGATGTGGCAGAAAACCGAACCCTTTGCGCTCCCAACTGCACTACAGGCCCATAGACCGTGGCCGGGCCTGCCGCAGCGATTCCTAGTCGGCGGCGAAGCCTTGGCCCCGATGCAGGAGACATGTGGTAAGCGGCATGTTTCCTGCCGCATTATTATAGCGTATCTACAGCAAAATTGCAACACTGGATTGTGGATTTTTATCACCTTATTGACATTGGGGGCAGGGATCGTAGCCGTTACTCTGGGCCAGCTTGCGGCTGTAGGCCCAGAAGCTGTCCCGTTTGAACTGGCTGCAATCATAGGCGTGGTACAGACCGCTCCCGTCGTTGTTGACAAATACAACGTAACTGTCCATGAAATTGGCCTTCTCACTGGCTGCGGCATAGGACGACTGGAGACTGCTCAACTGCTCCTGCAGCGACTGGGCGGTTTCCTCCAGCGTGGCCTTTTCCTCCATCAGCTTGTCCAACTGCTGCTTTTGAGAGGTCAGATCATACTGGGACTGAGATACGTTGCTCTGGGATTCATTGAGCTGCCGTTCCAGCTTGCTGATTTCCTCTTCCAGAATGGCAATGGAACTGTTGGCCGTCTCCAGCTGGGCATTGAGGATTTCTTTGCTCTGTTCCAGGGCGGCAAATTCATTTTCCCGCTGTTCCAGCAGCTGCTGTCGTTCCTGAAGACGGTTTCGCTCCACCATCAGCCGGCCATGGGTCAGGGCAATATATCCAACAGCGCCGGCCAGCAGCAGGGACACCAGCACCAGGGCTACAGTGACGTCTTTTTTGGAGGAACGCCGTTCCGTGCCGCGGGCGCTGCTGCTCTTCCGGGCATCCGACGGACGGGACTGGGCGGCGGTAGCCGGACGGCGAACCGGTTCCCGCTGTTCCGGAGCCTGACTACAGGCGGCACAAAACAGTTCGCCTTCAGGAATCTCCCGGCCGCACTTAATACAATTCATCGGAAACACCTCCGTAGAAACGGGTCGAATTTATTTGAAATTATATCGCATCTGACAGCGATTGTAAACGCTGTACTGTTAGATTTCCGCAAAAAACGGAAATTATTCCCGATATTGTGAATGTTCCAAGAAGAAACCGTGAACTTTTTTAGAATTTGGGAACCTGGGAACCGCCATCTCGTCCAAGGAGACAGGAAGCGCGACGAGGCGTTTCCATATATCCGGCCCCCTGACCCCGGGCCAACGATTCAAAAGGAGATCATAACAATGAAAAACAAACGTTTCTTGATGCTGGCCGCCGTGTCCGTCCTGTCTGTTGCCCTGCTGGCAGGCTGCTCCGACAAGAAGGACGAGGATGCCACCGAAACCACCACGCCTTCTACCAGCGAGACCGGCGAGACCAACACTGACGCCACCACGGAGATGGCTCCGGAGAATCAGGAGATCGACGAGACCACGGCTGGTGATGAGACTGCTATGCCCACTGAAGACACCGACGCCGGTGATGCAACCACCAACGGCGACGAGACGACCGCCACCGACGGCGACAATGCTGCCGCCGACGAGGAGAGAGACTCCAATGACGCCGCTGAGGAGCAGCAGCCCGAGACCACTGAGGCTGGCAACGCCGGCTGATTCCGTATCCATAAGCAAAAAAGAGTCCCTCCGTGGAGGGGCTCTTTTTTTAGTATATGGCTTTTCATTTGGCGGCACCGGCTTTTGCGTTGGCCTTGGCGTCACACTTGGAGACGTAAATGGCACAGGTGGCGTCGCCGGTGATATTCAGGGTGGTACGGCCCATGTCGAAAATCTTATCGACACCGGCAATCAGCGCGATACCGGCTACAGGGACGTTGACGCTCTCCAGCACCATGGCCAGCATAATCATACCGGCGCCGGAGACACCGGCGGTACCGATGGAGGCCAGGGTAGCCGTCAACACGATGGTGGCCATCTGCGCGATGGTCAGGTCGATGCCGTAGCAGGAGGCGATAAACACGGAGGTGACGCCCATATAGATGGCGGTGCCGTCCATATTGATGGTGGCGCCCAGGGGCAGCACAAAGGAGGAGACATCGGGGTTGGCGCCCAGCTTGTTGCAGCACTCCAGATTCAGGGGCAGCGTGGCGTTGGAGGATGTGGTGGTAAAGGCACAGATCATGGCAGGGGCGATACCCTTGAAGAACTTGCCCAGGCGCATGCCGCTGAGGAAGCGGACGGAAGCGCCGTAGACCACCACCACATGGACGATGTAGGCGGCATAGGCTACACCGATGACAATGGCCAGGGACTGGATGATGGAGGGACCGTTGACGGCCACTACGTCGCACATGAGGCAGAACACGCCGATGGGCGTCAGGCCGATAACCATCATCATTACTTTCATGATGACTTCATAGAGATCGTTGACCAGACCGGCAACCCGCTGGCCCTTTTCACCGGATAACAGAATGGCCGTGCCGATGAACAAGGCGATGACGATGACCTGCAGCATATTGGCATTGGTGAAGGCTGACCAGATGTTATCGGGGAAGATGGCCACAATGGTGTCCATGACGTTGGAGGATGCCGCTTCATACTCCACACCGGCCGTCTCCAGCAGGGGGAACGTGGACTTGAAGACGTTGGCAAAGAACAGGCCGATCACCACGGCCACGGCGGTGGTACACATATAATAGAGGAATGTGCGGCCGCCGATTTTGCCCACGCGCTTGATATCCTGCAAGGCCACTACGCCGTCGGTGATGGACAGGAAGACCACCGGCACCACCAGCAGCTTCAGCAGATTGATGTAAATGGTACCGAAGGGTTTGATGTACGCCGTCGTAAAGTCGCCGTGACCCACGAAGGCAACGCCTGCCACGATACCGAGCGCCATACCAATGAAGATTTTGGCGCTGAGGTTCAGTTTCTTTTTCTTCATAAAACATACCCTCCTCTTTTCTTTTGCAGCAGCAGCCGATGCCGCTTGCACAGTAAAATCATACCATAGCCTTTTGCCGCATTCCATCGACTTAACGGTATCTAAACGGATATGCGGCCTCTGTTAACGAAGTCTAAACAGGTTGGCGGCGCAGTGTACAAAAGAAGACGGGCAGCCTATGGAATTTTCTGCGTAGGTATACAAGGAAAGAATCAGTGGAAAAATTTTATGTTTTGCGGTATGATGAGGAAAAAATGCAATGGAGGAGCGGCCATGATCGAAATTTTGTGGCAAAGCGACGACGCGGTGGTGTGCGTCAAACCGGCGGGGATGACCTCCCAGGAGGGGGGACTGGTGGATGTGCTGCGGCAGCAGCTGGGGGGGGAAATTTATCCGGTCCATCGGCTGGACAAACCGGCCGCCGGCGTCATGCTCTTTGCGCGGACGGCGGAGAGTGCGGCCTTTTACGGGAAAGCCATCCAGGAAAACCGGGTCCATAAGGCGTATCTTGCCCTGCTGACCGGCGTGCCGGAGACAGCGGAGGGACGGCTGGAGGATTTGCTGTATCATGATCCCCGCCGCAACAAGACGTATGTGGTAGATCGAAAGCGCCGGGGTGTCCGGGAAGCGGCCCTGGAATATCGGGTGGTGGCGGAGCGGGAGGGCCGGGCCTTGGTGCGGGTCCGGCTGCTGACGGGCCGGACCCATCAGATCCGGGCCCAGTTTGCCGCCCGGGGCTTGCCCCTGGCAGGCGACGGCCCTTACGGCGGCGGCAAGGGTCCGCTGGGTTTATGGTCTGTCAGTTTGACGTTCCCACGGCCCGACGGCACGGAAAAAACCGTCGAGCGGATGCCCGACGGTCTGCCCTTTGCGGAGTTTCTGCCTTAGAGTACTATTTTTCCGGGTTGAATTTCAGCAGCATATAGGGCTCGATGTTCAGCACCGTGGCAATGTTGAACAGCAGCTCCAAGGAGATGCCCCGGTTCATGTTGGGCGCCTCCACGGCCCCCATGTGCTGCCGGCTGATGCCCACCCGTTCGGCCAGCTGGTCCTGGGAAAGACCCCGCCGTTTACGGTAGTAGGCAATGGCAAAGCCCAGTTCCGTAAACCGTTCCCGGTTGTCAAAATGGTTGTCGGCCATGGCCGCCGCCTCGCTTTCTCCAAATTGTGGATACCTCTATTGTAGTCGGTTTCAGGCGCGATGGAAAGCAGGTGTGAAACGATTTTTTCTGTGTTACACACGATAAATTCTCTGCTGAAAGCGTAAAAGGAAAAAGCGTTGGGAAATTGACGGACATACCTTGACAAAGGAAAATTTTTCGGATATAATAGTACAGCTTGTGAAACACAGGCATCCTTGCCGGCGCGGCGCGTCGGCCATTAGACCATAAGGAGGTGCAATAACATGGCAAAGATTACTGGCAAGTATGAGGTTCTCTATATCATCGACCCCGCTGTGGGCGAAGAGGGCATTCAGGCTCTTGTGGAGAAGTTCAAGGGCATTGTCGAGGACCATGGCACGCTGAGCAGCATCGACGAGTGGGGCAAGCGGAAGCTGGCCTACCCCATCAACGACCTGAACGAGGGTTACTACGTCCTGATGACCTGCGAGGCCAAGCCCGAGTTCCCCGCTGAGCTGGACCGTGTGTTCAAGATCACGGAAGGCGTTATGCGTTCCCTGATCACCGCTCTGGAGGCCTGATCGGCTTCCCCCGATAGGAGGGCTCATTATGTTGAATCACATTGTTCTCATGGGCCGTCTGACCCGTGACCCCGAACTGCGCCGCACCGGCTCCGGTGTGGCAGTAGCCTCCTTCACCCTGGCTGTGGACCGCGATTTTGGCGGCCGCGACGGCGGTGAGAAGGAAACGGATTTCATCGACATTGTCGCTTGGAGAGGTACGGCGGAGTTTGTCTCCAAGTATTTTGCCAAGGGCCGTATGGCGGTGGTATCCGGTCGGCTACAGATCCGTGGCTGGACCGACAAGGAGGGCAACAAGCGCCGCAGTGCGGAGGTTGTTGCCGATAACGTCTACTTTGGCGATTCCAAGCGGGACAATGACAATGGGTTTGCCCAGAGCTACGGCGGCGGTCAGAACTACGGCGGCAGCCAGACGTTTGCAGGCGGCCAGCAGGGATACGGCGCCCCCCAGTATGGCGGTGCTCCCGGTTATGGCGCGCAGCCCAATTACGGCGGCGGCTATGGCGATCCCGGCTTCGGCGGTCAACAGTCCTTTGGCGGCGAACCCAGCTATGGCGGTCAGCCCGGCTACGGCGCACCGACGGCGCAGCCGACTCCGGCTCCGGCGGCGGCTCCCGGCGATTTCGCCATCATGGAGGACGATGACAGCGAACTGCCCTTCTGATTCCTTTTCTACAAGACTTTGAAGTAAGGAGGTTTCCTCATGGCTAACGATAGAATGCGTCCCCGTAAGCGCAGAAAGGTCTGCAGCTTCTGTGTGGACAAGGTCACGCAGATCGATTACAAGGATACGGCCAAGCTGCGCCGCTTCCTGTCCGAGCGCGGCAAGATTCTGCCCCGCCGTACCACCGGCACCTGCGCTGCTCACCAGCGTCAGCTGACCACTGCCATCAAGCGCGCACGGCACATCGCCCTGCTGCCCTACGTGGCTGAATAAGGTATCGAGGACGAACCGCGAAACGGTTCGTCCTTTTTTCTCCCCGGCATACGGGGAAAATTTTTGTAAAACGACATAATTTCCGTTGATGATACCGGATAGCTGTGGTATACTGTAGGCGGAAAAATCCGTATTGCATTTATTTATCACATCCAAAAGGAGATTTAAAATTATGAGACTGACCAATGTCAAAGACGTGCAGAAGTTCACCCAGGTTGTCAACGAGTGCGAGCACGATGTATACCTGAAGTCCCAGGAGGGCGACGTGTTCAACCTGAAGTCCTCCATGTCCCAGTATATCGCCATCGGCCGCCTGATCGAGGAGTCCGGCGATACGCTGGAGCTGTTCGCCGACAGCAAGGAAGATGAGGCCCGTCTGATCCGCTTCCTGTGCGAGCTGGACGAGAGCCACAACGAGGATGGCAAAAAGGCCTGATTCTATTGAATCAATATGAGAAATCCCTGTCCGGAAAAACCGGACAGGGATTTTTTTCACCGCGCTGGCGGGTTATTCTACTTTCGGCAGCTGGGCCAGGCTGGCGGCCAGTTCCTCATCGGTGGGGATGCGATCGGTCATTTCGCCGTCATTGAACCGCTGATAGGCCACCATATCAAAGTAGCCGGTACCTGTGAGACCGAAGACAATGGTCTTTTCCTCGCCGGTTTCGCGGCACTTAATGGCCTCGTCCATGGCGACGCGGATGGCGTGGCTGGACTCGGGAGCGGGCAAAATACCCTCCACCTTGGCAAAATAGGTGGCGGCTTCAAAAACCTTGGTCTGTTCCACGGAGACAGCTTCCAGGAAGCCGTCATGGTACAGCTGGCTTACGGTGGAGCTCATGCCGTGGTAGCGAAGACCGCCGGCATGGCTGGCCGAGGGAATGAAGTTGCTGCCCAGAGTGTACATTTTGGCCAGGGGCGTCACCATGCCGGTGTCGCAGAAGTCATAGGCGTACTTGCCGCGGGTCAGACTGGGGCAGGAGGCAGGCTCCACAGCGATGATACGGTACTGCTTCTCACCCCGGAGCATCTCACCGACAAAGGGAGAGATCAGGCCGCCCAGGTTGGAACCGCCGCCAGCGCAGCCGATGATGAGATCGGGGGTAATGTTGTACTTCTCCAGCGCTGCCTTGGTCTCCAGACCGATAATGCTCTGGTGGAGCAGCACCTGATTGAGAACGGAGCCCAGGACATAGCGGTAACCCTCCTGATTGGCGGCGGCTTCCACGGCCTCGGAAATGGCGCAGCCCAGGGAGCCGCTGGTGCCGGGGTGCTCGGCCAGAATCTTGCGGCCTACCTCAGTGGTGTTGGAGGGAGAGGGGGTCACCTGGGCACCGTAGGTCCGCATGACCTCCCGGCGGAAGGGCTTCTGCTCATAGGAGCACTTGACCATGTACACCTGGCAGTCCAGACCCAGGTAGGCGCAGGCCATGCTCAGAGCTGTGCCCCACTGACCGGCGCCGGTTTCGGTGGTCACGCCCTTGAGGCCCTGCTTCTTGGCGTAATAGGCTTGGGCAATGGCGGAGTTCAGTTTGTGGCTGCCGGAGGTGTTGTTGCCCTCGAATTTATAATAGATTTTGGCCGGCGTCTGGAGCTTTTCTTCCAGGCAGTAGGCCCGGACCAGGGGAGACGGACGGTACATCTTATAGAAATCCTGAATCTCCTGGGGAATGTCGATGTAGGGGGTGACGTCGTCCAGCTCCTGCTGCACCAGCTCCTTGCAGAACACGGGTTCCAGGTCGGCGGCCGTCATGGGCTGATGGGTGCCCGGATGCAACAGGGGGGCGGGCTTATTCTTCATGTCGGCCCGCACGTTATACCAGGCTTTGGGCATCTCGTGCTCTTCCAGATAGATCTTATAGGGGATGGCGTGGATATCGGACATGGTAGTTGGCTCCTTTCTGTGGGGGAAAGAAGGTATAAAAAAACGCTCCTGTCCCCAATGAAAAACGTTCATTGCTGGGACAAGAGACGAACCTCTTGCGGTGCCACCCGGCTTGGCGCAGTACGCCCACTCTGTGCGTACTAACATACGCTGCTGTTGGTAACGGAGTGTCTCTCCGGCTTGCCTACTGCCAAAGGGGGTTCGGCTTGCCCTCAAAAGCCCATTCCCAGCAGTTGCCCTCACCGCCTCACACCACCCGGCGGCTCTCTGAAGAGTTAAAACTACGGTACTTACGCTTTCTCAACGGTTTATCTGGTTGTAATTTATCACAGCAATGCAGCGATGTCAATAGCAAATTTATTTTTTTCCAAAATAGGACAAATTCACCCATGTTCTTGCAATTTTCCGCTGGTTCGTCTATAGTGAGAAAAAAGGACCGGCGGATATTTCCCAGGAAGCGATAAAATGCCGCCGGGTGCAGATACTATGGTCGTTGCCGCGGCAAAGCGGCGCAAGGAGGGGTCATATATGTCCGGAACCTATCCGCAGGAACTGGCGGAGGTATTAAATCTGATGCACCAGCCGGTGCTGCTGGCGGTGGGCGGGGAAATCGTCTTCCGCAACGACGCGGCCATGACCGTCAGCCGGCCCGAAGCCGTGTCCCTGTCGGACTATTTGCCGCCCCTGGCGTTGGAACAGTACCGGACCGCCGGACCAGGTACGCTGGAACTGACAGTGGAACTGCTGGACGGCGCCCACAGTGCTGTGGTCCGCAAGAGCGGGGCATACGACACCATCGCCGTACGGCCCAGGGCCCAGTCCGATGCCCTGCGGTTCGACGCTATGACGTCGGTGGCACGGGCCGTGCGCCGAGACCTGACGGCACTCTTTGATTCTGCCGCCGGTCTGTTTCCCCTGTTGGAGGAGCTGGAGGACCCGGATATCCAGGACAAGACCGCTCGCTTTAATCAGGGGCTGTACCGGCTGCTGCGGTTGTCGGGCAACTTGTCCGATGCCGGGGCGTATCTCAGCGGGCAGGGGCGGGGCTGTTTTGTCCGGCAGGATGTGGCGGAACTGCTGCAATCGCTCCACCGGTCGGCGTCGCCGCTGGTGCGGTCGGCGGGACTGACGCTGGAATTGCAGCTGCCGGACGGCCCGGTTATGGCGGCGGTGGACGGGAAGAAGCTCCAGCGAGCGGTCCACAACCTCCTGTCCAACGCCATGCGGTTTACGCCTGCCGGAGGGACCATCACCCTGTCCCTGGTGGACTACGGCCACGCGGCCCATATTACGGTTCGAGACAACGGCGAGGGCATGAGCCCGGCCCAGTTGTCCCGCATGTTCGACCACTATGAGGACCGGGAGCCGGGTTTTGGCGACGACCGCTGGGGCGTGGGCTTGGGTCTTCCCCTGGTGCGGATGATTGCCAATCTCCACGGCGGCACGGTGGTGGTCAATTCCGAGCAGGGCCAGGGGACCACGGTCACCATGTCCATCTCCCGGCGGTTGCAGCCCAGCGACGGCGACCAGGTCCGCAGTCCCATACAGCAGATGGAGGACCACGGCGGCTACGATGTCCATGTGCTGGAACTGTCCGACGCCCTGCCCCGCAGCATCTTCGACAGCCGGGGTATGTAAGTGTCCCATAAAAAAACGTGCGTGCTGTTGCGACACAGCACGCACGTTTTTTACGTGAAATGAAATTCAGAGGCCGGAGGCGTCCATGAGCTGAATGGACACCGCATAATATTTGCCGTTTCGGTAGACGGTCAATTCCACCGTCTGACCGGCTTTATATTGATTTTTCACCATTTCCAGGTCTTCGCCCGTGGAAACGGCAATGCCCTCGATGGCGGTGATGGTATCGCCTTGGCGCAATCCCTGGGCATAGGCGTCGCTGCTGGGGTCCACGGTGTCCACATATACACCCTCGGGGATGCCGTAGTAGACGCGGACAGCGGCGGGCAGGTCGCGGGTGTTGATGCCGATGGCGGGACGGCCGGAGATATAGCCCTGCTCGATCAGTTCATCAATGATGGGCTTGGCCGTGGCGATGGGAATGGCAAATCCCAGACCCTCCACGGAGGCGGAAGTGTAGTAAGAACTCATTTTCATGGTGTTGATGCCGATGACCTGTCCATAGGCGTTGATCAGGGGGCCGCCGGAGTTGCCGTTGTTCAGGGCGGCATTGGTTTGCAGCAGCGTCATGGTGCGGCCGTTGACGGTCAGATCCCGGTTGATGGCGGAGATGATGCCGTCGGTCATGGTACCCCGCAGCTCCGTGCCCAGGGGATCACCGATGGCCACCACCATGTCGCCCACCTCCATACTATTGGAGTCGCCGAACTCCGCCGGGGTCAGGCCCGTGGTGTCGATTTTCAAAACGGCCAAATCGGAGGTGGCGTCGCTGCCCACCAGACTGGCGGCGTAAGTCTGGTCCATGGAAGTCAGAACCTCAATGGCAACGGCGCCGTCAATGACGTGGTCGTTGGTGATGATGTAACCATCCTCGGACATGATGATGCCGGTGCCGCTGGCGGAGCCGCTGCGCTGGGTGGAAATGATGGAGACAACGCTGGGAATGCACTTGCGGTAGATGGCTTGCAGGCTCAGCCCCTGGCCGCCGTCGGAGGCGGTCTCCGGCAGGGGACCCGGTGTTTCTGTCACCATCAGTTGTGCGCCGCTGCCGGTGGGGTTTCCGCTGGGCTGCAAAACTGCCACATCGTCTCCGGCTGTTTCTGCGGATTGACTTTCCGCGTCGCTGCCGCTGGCAGGACTCTGAATGGACAGAGTCACACCACTGCTGGTTTGGCGCAAATTGACGGAAAAGCGGCTGAGGACAGCTACCACGCCGCCGATGACCACCACCAGCAGCAACAGCAGCCACCACCCGCCCCGGTTGCGGCGGCAGCGGCGGGGAGGACGGCCGCTGCCGTGACCATAATAGTCTTCATAGGGATACGGGTCTTCGGGTGTGGGGTCCGATTGGTTTCCATAAGGGTACAACATGGACATGAGCGGCCCTCCTTTCACAGTAAAAAGTTGTGAGTATAGTATATCCATCCCGGCGGGGAAAGTGTTTAAGATTCTGTTAATTTGCCCGCTGAATTACTTTCGAATGGGCAATGTAAAGGAAAATTCCGTTCGCCCGTCCTTGCTGGTGGCGTAGATGTCCTCACCGTGGCCCTCAATGATGGTCTTGACGATATAGAGCCCCAGACCGTAGCCGTCCCGGTCCACGGAGCGGCTCTTGTCCATCTTGTGGAACCGGTCAAAGACCAGGGGCAGCTCCTCCGGCGGGATGGTGGGGCCGGTGTTGCCCACGGTGACCCGGGCCCGCTGGCCCTCGGCGGCGACGCGAACCCACAGCTGCCCCTCCTGGGGACAGAATTTCACGGCGTTGTCGGTGAGGTTATAGATGACCTGGGTGATGGCGTCGCTGTCGGCCCAGACCATCAGACCTTCATCGGGCAGGTCCGCCTCCACTTCGATGTGCTTGTCGTTGATCTTCTGCTCGAAGGAGATGAGCACCTGACCCACGGATTCCACGATGTCAAAGCGGCGCTTGCGCTGCTCGGGAATGCCCTGGGACTGAAGCCGGGAGATATCCAGCATGGACCGCACCAGCCGCGACAGCCGCCGCACTTCGTCGGAAACGGTCTGCATGTACTGGCGGTGGCGCTCCGGCGGAATGGTGCCGTCCAGCATACCATCCATAAAGCCGGCAATGGTGGTCATGGGTGTTTTCAGCTCGTGGCTGACATTGGCCACAAACTCCCGGCGGCGGATCTCCGATTGCTCCAGGGAGGCGGCCATATTGTTGAACTCGGCGGCCAGCTCGTGCATTTCCACGGTGCCGCCCTCGTCCACCTTGGCCCGGGCCCGCAGGTCGCCGTGGCCGAAGCGATGGGCCGTCTCGGCCAAATCCTTCAGCTGCTGGGCCTCATATCTGGCCAGAATCGAGGAGGCGGCCAGAGCCACCAACAGCACCACACCGGCGGTGATGAGGAAAATCTGGAACATGGGGCCCATGAGCTGAGCCGCTTCTTCGGCGGGGGTGGATACCACCACAAAGCCGATGCTCTCGCCGGTGGCGCGGGACACCACCGGCGTGGCTACATAGTATCGGGTGCTGTCATACAAATCCTTCAGGTCGCCCTTGGCGTAGGTCTCGCCGCCCAGCAGGACGGCTGCCGTCAGACCGGGGTCCAGTTGGGTGCCCAGATGGGGACAGGCGATATCTTCGCAGGAACAGAGAATGACCCGGCCGTTTTCATCGCAGATGACGGCGTCATTCTCTGCTACATGGGAGGCAAAGCTGAGACTGATGCGGAAATCCCAGTTGTCCTCCAGCTGGCCGGTGGTATCGTAGGCCGAGGCCAGCTCCGCCACGGCCTGTGCGTTGTTGCTCAGGGATTCCCGGGCGGCGCTGATTAAGTAGTTGCTCAAAAGCGCCCGGAAGCCTGCCCCCAGAAAGAGGACGCACAGCAGTACCAGACCGGCAATCAGGCCAAAGAGCCGGGCAAAGGTTGTCTTCACGGCGTGTTGACCTCAAATTTATAGCCCACGCCCCAGACGGTCTTGAGGCTCCACTGATCGGATACGCCTTCCAGCTTCTCCCGCAGCCGCTTGATGTGGACGTCCACAGTGCGGCTGTCGCCGAAGTAGTCGAAGCCCCACACCTCGTCCAGCAACTGGTTGCGGGTGTACACCCGGTTGGGGCTGGCGGCCAGATGGTACAGCAGCTCCATCTCCTTGGGCGGCGTGTCCACCTTTTTGCCGTCCACCACCAGCTCAAAGGAATCCAGATCGATGATCAGCTTGTCATAGACCAGCCGCTTGCGGGGGGACTCCTCCGGCAGGGCGCCCCGGCGCAGCACCGCTTCGATGCGGGCCAGGACCTCTTTCATTTCAAAGGGCTTGGTAATATAGTCGTCGGCGCCCATTTTCAGACCCGAGACTTTGTCCACGGTTTCGCCCTTGGCCGTCAGCATGATAATGGGCACCTGGGAGGACTGGCGGATGGTGCGGCAGACACCCCAGCCGTCCAGGCCCGGCAGCATAATATCCAGCAGCACCAGGTCCGGCTCGCCGGTGCGGAACAACTCCACGCCCTTGAGACCGTCGGCAGCCGTCAGAACGCGATACCCCTCTTTTTCCAGATAAAGACGCAGAAGTTCGGCGATGTTGGAGTCATCCTCTACCACCAGTACGGTTTTTGCCATGGAAACCCCCTCCTTGTAAATTCGTTTTTTTCATTATACCCTCCGGTCCGCTCCGGCGGGTGAACAATTTGTAAAAGATGGACCGAAGATAGGCGGAATTCCTGCGATTTTTCCAGAGATTCTGCGAAAAAAATCCTTGTCACTCCCGAAAAACCGTGTTATATTATAAAATTGAGAGATTATTGAAAAAATGAAACAACCGAAGGGAGCGACCGTTTTATATGGCGCAGGAAAACATTCGTAACATAGCAATCATCGCCCACGTCGACCACGGCAAGACGACGCTGGTGGATCAGATGCTCAAGCAGGGCGGTGTCTACCGCGAGAACCAGGCCGTCGTGGACCGGGTCATGGACTCCGGCGATCTGGAGCGGGAGCGCGGCATCACGATCCTGGCCAAGAATACCGCCGTCCACTACAACGGCGTGAAAATCAATATTGTCGACACTCCGGGCCACGCCGATTTCTCCGGCGAGGTGGAGCGCATTCTCAAGATGGTGGATGGCGTTCTACTGCTGGTGGATGCCGCCGAAGGACCCATGCCCCAGACCCGCTTCGTGCTGCAAAAGGCACTGGAGCTGGGCCACAAGGTCATTGTTGTGGTCAACAAGATCGACCGCCCCGACCAGCGCATCGACGAGGTCTGCGATGAGGTTCTGGAACTGCTGCTGGACCTGGACGCCACCCAGGAGCAGTTTGATTCTCCCACCATTTTCTGCTCCGCCCGTCAGGGTATCAGCAGCTATGCCCCCCATGTGCCCGGCACGGATTTGAAGCCCCTGTTCGACACCATCATCGAGTATATCGATCCCCCCAAGGGCGACGAGAACGGCCCCTTGCAGGTGCTGGTCAGCTCCATCGATTATAATGAGTTTGTGGGCCGTATCGCCATTGGCCGCGTGGAGCGGGGCGTCATCCGTCAGAACCAGGAGGTCATGGTCTGCGACTACCACGATCCGGAAATCAAGGAAAAGGCCAAGGTGGTGGCCCTGTACGAGTATACGGGTCTGGGCCGCAGCCCCATCCAGGAGGCTTCCGCCGGTGAGATTGTGGCGTTCTCTGGTATTTCCGATATCACCATCGGCCGCACCATCTGCGCCCCGGATGCGGTGGAGCCGCTGCCCTTTGTCAAGATCAGTGAGCCCACCATTGAGATGACCTTTTCCGTTAACGATTCTCCCTTTGCCGGCCGCGAGGGCAAGTTTGTAACCTCGAGAAATCTGCGCGACCGTCTGGAGAAGGAACTTTTGAAGGATGTGTCCCTGCGGGTCACCGAGCAGAGCGCCGACGCCTTCAACGTGGCGGGCCGCGGCGAGATGCACCTGTCCATCCTCATTGAGACCATGCGCCGTGAGGGCTACGAGTTCCAGGTGTCCACCCCTCGCGTCCTGACCCAGGAGATCGATGGCAAGCTGTGCGAGCCGGTGGAGCGCCTGGTGGCCGACGTGCCCGAGTTTGCCGTGGGCTCCGTCATCGACAAGATCAATCAGCGCAAGGGCGAGCTCATGGCCATGAACCCCGTGGGCGACCGCATGCGCCTGGAGTTCCTGGTTCCCTCCCGCGGTCTCTTCGGCTACCGCAGCGAATTTTTGACCGATACCCATGGTGAGGGCATCATGGCCTCCCGTCTGGAGACGTTCGCGCCCCTGAAGGGCGAGATCGACCGCCGTAAGACCGGCTCTCTAGTGTCCTTTGAGACCGGAGAAGCCGTCACCTACGGCCTGTACAACGCCCAGGAGCGCGGGCAGCTGTTCATCGGCGCCGGAACCCCGGTCTATGCCGGTATGGTGGTGGGCATCTGCTCCCGCAACGAGGATATGTCCGTCAACGTCTGCAAGAAAAAGCAGCTGACCAATACCCGCGCCGCCGGTTCCGACGACGCCCTGCGGCTGACGCCGCCCAGAGTCATGAGCCTGGAACAGTGTCTGGAGTATCTGGCCGACGACGAGTTGTTGGAGGTCACGCCTCAGAACTTGCGCATCCGCAAGCGCATTCTAGACCACTCCGAGCGTATGAAAGCCCTCAAGGGCAAGGGATAACTCCCGCCTATACGAAAAAGAAGCCATCCCAAAACGCGGGATGGCTTCTTTGGTTCACGGAGAAAGGTTACAGCAGACCGGCGGCCTGCAAATAGGCAATGGCGCCGTTGGCTATGCCGCGGGACAGGGCCTTCTGATAGGTGGTGTCGGCCAACATCTGACACTCGTCGGCGTTGCTCATGTAGCCGGTTTCCACCAGAATGGCGGGCATATCGGTCTCCCGCAGCACATAGTAATTGGCGGTGCGGACGCCCCGGTCTTCAGGGGACGCCGATTTCAAAATGGCGTCGTGGACGTAGTTGGCCAGCACTTCAGACTGTCCGCCCAGCTTGTAGCAGTACGTCTCCAGACCGTTGATGTCCGGTTTCTGGGGAATGGCGTTGGCATGAATGCTGATGAAGATATCCGCACCCAGTTCATTGGCCAGATCAGCCCGGTCCGACAGTGCAATGTAGGTGTCGTCATCGCGGCTGTAGATGACGCGGCATCCGGCGGCTTCCAGCCGCTGCCCCACCTCCAGAGCCATGGGCAGTACAAAATCCTTTTCGTTATAGCCGCTGTATATGGCGCCGGGGTCCTTGCCGCCGTGACCGGCATCCACCACCACCAGGGGCCGGGGATCGCCCACCTGCCGGATGGAAACAGAACCGCCGGTGGTGCTGATCTCCAGGTCCTCCTTGGTCATGCCGGTTTGCAGGTCCAGCACGATGCGGGCCACATAGGGGGTATCGTCGTAGCCATGGTCGTACTGATTGTAGCGAATGGTTTTGACCACGGGACCGTTGACGGCCACCGTGCCGCCGGCCTTGTCCAGCTTTCCGCCGGGATAGTCAAAGACCACTCTGCCGTCCAGGGTGAATACCCTGGGGGACACGGCGGTGTCACTGGCGGCCCAGGACAAAACGCCGCTGGCGGACGCCTGGGGGACGGATACGGTATAATCCGGCTCCACGGCGGGGGCCTCCGGCTCTGTAGAGGGTTGCGGTTCTTCCGGTGAATCAGGCACTTCCGGCGTCTCAGGCACTTCCGGTGCTTCCGGCTCCTGCGGCGTCTCCGGTTCCTGGGGGCTGGTGATGGAGACCAGATATTGCTGCTGGTCCCACGCCACCGACGCGCCCAGCTGTTCCGACACGAAGCGCACCGGCACAACGGTTCGGGAAATGCCGTTCAGGACAGCCATGGTGGCCGGGACACCGTCATACAGGGCCACACTCTGGCCGTTGACCAGGGCCGTGGCGGAACCAATGGTGAGGATAATGGTTTTATCCGGTGTGGTGATGGTGGCTTGCAGCGCGTCCTGATTCCAGTCCACATTGGCCCCCAAGGCGTCACTGATAAAGCGGATGGGCACCATGGTGCGGGAACGGTAAACAAAGGCCGGAACATCGGTTTGCAGGAGCTGTCCGTCCACCTCCAGGGAGGCCGTATTGACTGTGACGGTCTCAAATTGTCCCGGGCCGGTGCGCACCGACAGGGCGGTGGTCGTGGTGGCGGCTGAGGCCGTCACCGCCAGCAGCGCCACAGCCGTGAGAATCAGCAGCAGCACGGCGGCAAATCGTTTCATGTACAGACTCCTTTCCGATCAACCATGTCATTGAGAATATGTCAACCAGTTTAGTATACAATAAATTCAAAGTTTCGTCCATAGCCGCAGCCGGTGAAAAAACTGGAAAGGCTGTTTGCAACCACGGCGCCATCATGATATAATACCACAGAAAACCTAAGTATTGACCTCGGAGGAAAACCATGAGAGCAAAAACCAATCGAACCTTGATCCTCTGTCTGCTGATTGTCGCCGGTGCGGTGGGATGGGTCCTGCGCCGCTGGCAGCTTTCCACGGCCTTTGATGAGGCGGGGCTGGTCCGCAGCGGCAACCCGTCCGTCTGGGTGCTGTCCGTATTCGCCCTGGTGGTGACGGTTCTGGCCGCCTGGACAGCGGCTCGGCTGGACAAGCGCAGCGCCTATACCGACTGTTTCTCCTCCGGCGCGCCGGAGATGGCTGTCACCGTTCTCAGCGGCGCACTGGTGCTGGCAGGGTGTGTCCTGGCCATGGCCAACGGGCAGCGGACCGCGCCGGTGACGGTGCTGGGTGTGGCGGCGGCGCTGGCTATGGGGGCCGTGGGCTTGCTGCGCCGCCGGGGCGTGATGCCTGTGGCGGCGGTCCATCTGATCCCCTGCGCCTACCTCATTGTGACGCTGATTGTGGATTTCCGCCGCTGGAGCGTGGACCCCACGGTGCTGGACTACTGCTTCGACCTGTTCGCAGCCATCGGCGCTGTCTGTGCCACGGTGAATTGCATGGGCTTCTGCTTTGACAAGGGCCGCCGCCGGGAAACGGTGTTCTGGTGTCTCGCCGGGTGTTTCTTTTCCATGGTGTCCCTGGGAGATATGGGCGCGGTCCGCTGGCTCACCACCGGGGGCCTGGCCCTTTGGCTGGGCGTCAACGGCTGGCAGCTGCTGGAGGACTGACGGCAAAATTCCAGACGGAAATTTAACTTTTTTGCAGTTGAATTTCCGGTTTCGCTGGAATCGATGCGGGAACTGTCCAGGCAGCGCTGGTCGCGCCTATTTTTGACAGCGTCAAAATTCGACAAAAAAGCTTGAAAAAAAGTGCGCCATGGGGCGCACTTTTTTATTGACAATCAGTTGGCGCTGCGGAGGGTACGGGACAGCATCATGTCTCCGGCAGCCATGGCTACCACGCTCTCGGCGGCACAGGCGGTGGTGCCGACGGTGTTATAGGTGACAGAGGGGGTGGGGTTGTCATAGACGCGAACCATCAGGGCCACAGCCTGCTCATTGGTCAGCAGGTCCGTGGGATTAAAGCAGCCGTTGTTGCCGCTGAACAGGCCGCAGGCCGTCAGATCGGCCACGGACTCCACAGCCCAATCGGCAATGTCTTCCACATCGGCATAGACAGACAGTGCGGTGGTGCTGCCGGTCAGATCGGCGCCGGCGGCTTCCAGAACGCGGGAGGCGATGACGGCGGCTTCCTGACGGCTGATGGCGCCGGTGCCGTCGGTGTTGGACACCAGACCCAGTGCAGCGGCCTGCTCACAGGCCGTATCGCCTTCGGCGGTCAGACCGTAGGTGGACAGGATGTTGACAGCCATCTGGCAGAAAGTCTCCCGGTCAACGGTGGAGCCAAAATCGGTCTTGAGGTCGGCGATACCGGCCTCGGCGGCCTGCTGGATGTAGGGCTCGGCCCAGGCGCTGACAGCGGCCACGGAGCCCTCCACGGGCTGAATCTCCTGGCCGGAGCGGGACACCAGGGTGTAGCACTCATAGGCGGTGGTGGGGAACTCCAGGACCCGGTTGATACCGGCCTGACCGTTCCAGCTCCAGTTCTGCTCGAAGAGCGTCAGACTGTCGCCGTTGTTCTCCTTGACGATGGCCCAGTGGCTGTAGCCCTTGCCGCGGGCGGCGGGGCTGCCGTAGAGGACGTCGCCGGGCTGGGGGTTGTCGGTCTTGACAAAATAATAGTCATCGTTGTTGAGGACCGTGAGGGAACCCTCGCTGCAATGGAGCTCCAGGCCGTAAACCTCGGCAAAGTACCGGGGAATCAGCTCGGCACAGTAGTAGGTGGGGCCGGTGAGGTTATAGTAAGCAGGCACACCGTTCATGGTGTCGGCCACAAATTCATTGCCGGTGATGGGAACATATGTACAGTCCAGCGTGACCTCGGCAGCGGCGGCCGGCAGGGCCAGGGCGGCGGTCAGCAGGACACCGCCGATGGCGGCCACAAGTCTCTGATAGCGGGGACGATGGAACAAGCTGGTCATCCTTTCACAAAAAAGCTATCCCAATAGTAACATTTTGTAACCAACTTGTCAAGACATTTGTTGCTGATTTGTAACTAATTGGCAGAACGATTTTGGATGGCATCGAGGATGCGGCAGGCGGCGTCCTCCTTGGACAGCAGGGGAAGCGCTTCGACGCCGTCGGCGGTGATCAGGGTGAGGATGTTGGTATCCACACCGAAGCCCGCCCCGGCCACCTTGAGATTGTTGGCGCAGATCATATCCACATGCTTCTTTTCCAGTTTGGCCCGGCTGTTTTCCAGCATATCCCGGGTCTCCATGGAAAAGCCGCAGAGAAACTGTCCGGGCCGCTTGTGATCGCCCAGGTATTGCAGAATGTCCTGGGTGCGGCGCAGGGGAATGGACAGGTCGCCGTCCTTCTTCTTCACCTTATCGTCGCTGTAGTCGGCGGGGGTGTAGTCGGCCACGGCGGCGGCCTTGATGACCCAATCGCAGGTAGGACTGTGGGCGGCCACGGCCTCAAACATGTCCTGGGCCGACACCACCGGCACCACAGTGACAAAGGGCGGCGGAGCGATGGAGGTGGGACCGGAGATCAGCGTTACATCCGCGCCCCGCAGCATGGCCATGCGGGCGATGGCGTAGCCCATCTTGCCGGTGGAATGGTTGGTGATATATCGGACCGGGTCCAGGGATTCCTGGGTGGGTCCGGCGGTGACGAGAATCCGCTTGCCGGTCAGGTCGTGGGGCAGGGCCAGATGGCGCAGAACATGCTGCAACAGGTCCTCCGGCTCCGGCATCTTGCCTTTACCCACGTCGCCGCAGGCAAGACGGCCCGCCGCCGGTTCAATGACTTCCCAGCCGTAGCGGCGGAGCGTGGCGAGATTGTCCTGGGTCACGGGGTTTTCATACATATTGGTATTCATGGCCGGAGCGATCAATTTCGGGCACTTGCAGGCCAGTACCGTGGTGGTGAGCATGTCGTCGGCCAGCCCGTGGGCCACCTTGGCACAGACGTTGGCCGTGGCCGGGGCGATCAGGACCAGATCGGTCCGGTGGGCAAGGGAGATATGCTCCACCTGATGGGTGAAATTCCGGTCGAAGGTGTTGACGATGGTGCGGCGGCCCGTCAGCTGTTCAAAGGTCAGCGGGGCGATAAACTCCGTGGCGTGTTCCGTCATAATGACTTCCACCGCCGCGTGCTGCTTGACCAGGGCCGAGCAGAGGGCCGCGGCCTTATAGGCGGCAATGCCGCCGGTGATGCCCAGAAGGACGGTTTTTCCCTGTAACATCGGAAATTCCCCCAATTTGAATGGTATCGGTTTGACGAACCTTATTATGTCACAGAATAAACACAAAGTAAAGTGGCTGCGGCCTATTGCAAAAATTGGACAGCGGGGATATAATATACCGTCGGCGACAGGCAAAGCCTGCGCCAAATTTTGCGTTGCATCTCCGCAGGGCGGGGAGCGACAGCAGGAGGTAATTGCATATGAAAACCCGCAAGAAAGACACCCGCTGGATGGCGGCGGTGGCTATGTTTGCCGCCATCATCGTCGTACTGGCCAACACGCCCTTGGGCATGATCCCATTGGTCATTACCAAGGCCACCACTGTCCACATCCCGGTCATTCTGGGCGCCATTTTGCTGGGGCCCCTGGCCGGCGGTATTCTGGGCGGCGTCTTCGGCATCTGTTCGGTCATCAGCAACACCATGACCCCGGCCCTGACGTCCTTTGCGTTTTCCCCGTTCCTCAGCACCACCGGCGTGCCGGGCGCGCTGAAGGCCGTCTGGGTAGCCGTGGGCTGCCGCATTCTCATCGGCGTTGTGGCCGGCTGGCTGTGGAAGTTCCTCCGCCAGCGGAATGTCAACGGCTGGGCGTCCCTGCCCCTGGTGGGCTTCGTGGGCTCCATGGTCAACACTGTGCTGGTCATGGGCAGTATCTACGTGCTCTTTGCCCAGCAGTACGCCGCCGCCAAGGACGTGGCCCGGGAGGCCGTCTTCGGCCTGGTCATGACCACTGTGGCCTTTAATGGCATCCCTGAGGCCCTGGCCGCTGCCGTGCTGGTGGCCGCCATCGGCAAGGCGCTCCTGCGGGTGACCCGCACCCAGCTTCAGACGGCGTAATATAGAAAACAGGGCAGCACCGCATAATTTGTCAAGAGCACTGGGCGAGCTATTTTGACTCAAATAAAAGTTTGAAAATCGCCGGGATACTGGATGTATTTCAAGATTTACAAACTGTACAGTTGGGGCAAAAGAGCCGTCCAGGGCCGCAGACACCATTATGTGGTGTTGCCACAAAAATAAGAGGTGAAATGGATGCTCCTGGCCATCGATATCGGAAACAGTAACATCGTTTTGGGCGGCATTGACGATGGTACCATCGTCTTTGAGGCCCGCATTGCCACAGACCACATCAAAACCTCCGACCAGTACGGCATGGAGATCCGCAATATGCTGGAGTTCTTCCATGTGGACCTGGATACCGTGGAGGACTGTATCATTTCATCGGTGGTGCCGCCGGTGTTCAACGCCGTCCATACGGGCATCATCAAGCTGACGGGCCGCAAGCCCATGGTGGTGGGGCCCGGCATTAAAACGGGTCTGAATATCCACATGGATGACCCGGCCTCTGTGGGCAGCGACCGCATCGTCATTGCCGTGGCGGCATTGCAGGAGTATGAGCCGCCTCTGGCGCTGGTGGATATGGGTACGGCCACCACCATTGAGATTGTGGACCACGACAACACCTACCTGGGCGGCTGCATTATTCCCGGCGTCCGGGTGTCGGCGGAAGCCCTGTCCAGCCGGGCTTCCCAGTTGCCCGGTATCCAGCTGGATAAGCCCAAGCGCGTTATTGGCAAGAATACCGTGGAGTGTATGCGCAGCGGCATCATGTATGGCGCCGCCGCCATGCTGGATGGGATGCTGGACCGCATGGAGGAGGAGCTGGGCAAACCGTTGCAGGTGGTTGCCACCGGCGGCATCGCCCGGTATGTGGCGCCACTGTGCAAGCGGGAGATGAAGCTGGAGCGGGACCTGCTCCTCAAGGGCCTCTATATCCTCTACCAGAAGAACAAGCGCAAGTGATTTTCGGGGCGGAGCCAGTGGGTTCCGCCCCGTTTGTTGCGCCGATTTGAAATTTATAGTATACTGATTGCCGGAATTACGAATGTGGGAGGAACCCCTTTGGAAAACTATTTTGAACCGCAGATGGACAAGCGGGCGGTCAATGAGATCAGCGCCTTGGGACTGGCCCATGTGGGCGACGGTGTCTTTGAGCTGCTGGTCCGCACCTATCTCTGCACCGGCGGCCGGGCCACCCAAACCAGCCTCCACAAGGCCACGGTGCGGCAGGTCAGCGCACCGGCTCAGGCGGCTCGTATGGAGCGGATGCTGCCGCTGCTGGACGAGGAGGAGCAGTCCTACTACCGCCGGGGCCGCAATGCCCACGCCCATCACGCCATTCCCAAGAATGCCAGCCGGGACCAGTACGCCAAAGCCACGGGGTTGGAAACGCTGTTTGGGGCCTTGTATCTGCTGGGGCGGCGAGATCGGATTCTGGAACTGTTCACCCGGACTATGGAGGAGACCAATGCCATTTGACGCTGTATTTTTAACGGCCGTGGCCCAGGAGCTGCGGCAAGGAGCCCAAGGGGCCAAGGTGGACAAGGTCTACCAGCCGGCACGGGATCAGGTGATTCTGCAATTACGCACCCGGGATGCCAACCGGAAGCTGCTGCTGTCGGCCAGTTCCAATACGCCCCGGGCCCAGTTCACCGAAGAACCCTTTGAAAACCCTGCTCAGCCGCCCATGTTCTGCATGCTGCTGCGCAAGCACTTGGTGGGCGGCCGCATTGCGGAAATTCGCCAACCACCCATGGAGCGGCTATTGGACATGGTTCTGGACTGCACCGACGAAATGGGAGAGCCGGTGCAGAAGCGGCTGATTATTGAGATCATGGGTCGCAACTCCAATCTGATTCTCTGCGGCGGAGACGGGAGAATCATCGACTGTTTGCGCCGGGTGGATTTTGAAATGAGCGAAAAGCGCCAGGTGTTGCCCGGTCTCTTCTATCAGTACCCGCCCACCCAGGAAAAGCGGAACCCGGTGGAGACGGACCGGGACACCGTTCTGGCATTGCTGCGCTGTGAAGCGGGGGACATTCAGCTGGACAAGTGGCTGCAATCCCACTTTGCGGCGCTGCCGCCGGTGATCTGCCGGGAACTGTCCTATGGCTACTGCGGCGATACGGAGTGCCGTCCCACGGAAGCGGAGTATGAAGCGCTGGCCGATTATCTGGCCCAACAGTTTGCCGGGCTCAACGGACCCTATACGCCCACCCTGCTGCTGCGGGAGGGCAGTCCCAAGGACTATTCCTACCGGACGTTGGAGCAGTACGGAGTTTTAGGGGAGAATGAGACGTTCCCCAGCTTTTCCGCGCTGCTGGACCGGTTCTACGCTAGCCGGGAGCGGGGCGAGCAGGTGCGCCAGAAGAGCCAGGCCATCCATAAGACACTGACCAATCTGCGGGATCGAACGGCCCGAAAATTGGAAATTCAGCGGAAGGAGCTGGCCGCCACCTATGACCGGGAGCGGCTGCGGCAGCTGGGCGATATCGTCACGGCCAACCTTCACGCCATCACCCGGGGCCAGCCCCGTTTGACGGCGGTGGACTTCTACGACCCGGACATGAAGGAGATCGATATCCCCTTGTCGCCCACCTTGTCCCCCCAGCAGAATGCCGCCAAGTTCTACAAGGATTACACCAAAGCCAAGAACGCGGAAAAGATGCTGACGGGTCTCATTGAAAAGGGTGAGCAGGAGTACGCCTATTTTTGCAGCGTTCTCGACGCCTTGAGCCGGGCCGAGGGGGAAAAGGATATTGCCGATATCCGCGCTGAGCTGACGGACGGCGGCTACCTCAAGCGCAGCGGCGGCAAGAAGCAGATGAAGCAGCAGCCGTCCAAGCCCATGGTGTTTCAGTCCGACGAGGGCTACACTATCTATGTGGGCCGCAATAACCGCCAGAACGACCAGCTGACGTTGAAAACGGCGGAGAAATACGACCTCTGGCTCCACACCCAGAAAATCCATGGCAGCCACGTCATCATCGACTGCACCGGAAAGGACAAACCCGGCGACCTCACCGTTACCCAGGCGGCCCAGTTGGCGGCCTATTATTCCCAGGCCCGGGAGGGACACAACGTGCCGGTGGATGTGACGGCGGTGCGCAATGTGAAGAAGCCCGCCGGCGGCAAACCGGGCATGGTCATCTACGACCACTACAACACCGTGTATGTGACGCCGGATGCGGCTCTGGCCGACCGTCTCCGGGTCCAATAAAAAAGGAGGCATCCCCATGGCGAAAAAATGGGAGGGAAAGCACTACAGCTTTTTCCAGAATACCCAGTGCGAGTATTTTCCCTGTCACAAGACCGACAAGCCCGAGGACTTCAACTGTCTTTTTTGCTATTGTCCCCTGTATGCCCTGGGTGACCGCTGCGGCGGCAACTTCCGCTACACGGAAAAAGGATATAAGGATTGCACCAACTGCATGATCCCCCATCAACGGCAGAATTTCGGCCGCATTACCAGCCGGTACCAGGACATTGCGGAACTGACTCGACGGAAACCATAATGGTGTATGAAAATCGCCCTTCTCTGTCAAACTAAGACCAGAGGAGGGCGATGCCATATGAAAAAGGGACCCAATCAGTTGCCCTGGGAACTTCATGACCCGGCGCCGGAGCCGCCGGTGTGGAAGCAGCCTGTGGACCTGTCGGACCATATGCCCGCGGAAAACGTGCTGCCCCGACCGGTTTCGACAGAACGGGTGGAATTGTGACACAATGGGACTTCCAGGCATAGAATGCGTCGTGGCGGCAAGAGCCGCCGCGACTTTTCCGACTGGAGGGACTATTTATGTGTCAACAATGCTGGATGCGTCAGATTTGCAATCAGTGCCGCTGCCAGTGCGGCGGCAGCCCCTATTTCTGGGGCGGTATCGGCGTTGTCCGCTGCTGCGGCAACAATGGCTGCGGAAACAACAGCTGCGGTGGCAACAACTGCGGCTGCAATTCCTGCAGCTGATACCGACGGTTTCCGGGGGACGGCCATGCCGTCCCCCTTGCCGGGCCATGGTCCCTGTGCTACAATGGAGAAAAATCCACAGAGAGGAGCACAGGGACCATGGAAAAGAACTATCGCGCCCATCTCACCGGCGTGTTCGGCGATCCAGTGGACGGCAATCCCACCGGCGTCATGGAGGAGGCGGCTTACGCCGCCAAAGGGCTTAACTTCCGTTACATCACCATGCGGGTTCAGGCGGAGGACCTGGAAGCGGCTTTTGCAGGAGCCAAGGCCATGCACTTCGACGGCTTCAACCTGACCATGCCCCATAAAATCCGCGTGATTCCGCTGCTGGACCGGCTGACGGAAGCGGCGTCCATCATCGGCGCCGTCAACACCGTCTATCGGGACGGCGGCGACTGGGTGGGGGAGAACACCGACGGCAAGGGCTTTGTCCAGGCGCTGACGGCGCAGGGCGTGGACCTGCACGGCAAGCGGGTGGCGATTCTGGGAGCCGGGGGCGCGGCCCGCGCCATCGGCGTGGAGTGCGCCCTGGCGGGCGCGTCCGCCATTACCATTCTCAACCGCACGGAACAGCGGGGCCGGGAGCTGGCACAGCTGATTGACGAAAAGACGCCGGCCACCGGCAGCTTTCAGCCCTGGGTGGGCAAAGCCACGATCCCCGCCGGAACGGAGATCGTCATCCAGGCCACCTGTGTGGGGCTGCACCCCCACGGCGACCAGATGCCGGAGGTGGACCTAGACACCATCACGGCGGATATGGTGGTCTGTGATGTGGTGTTCAATCCGGTAATGCCCCGGTTTTTGCAAGAAGCGCAGCGGCGGGGCGCGCAGATTGTCACCGGCATCGGTATGCTGGTGCAGCAGGGCGCCCGGAACTTCACCCTCTGGACCGGCGAGGAGGCCCCGATACAGGTTATGTACGACACCCTGGAGCGGGAATTTGCCGAATAAGCCAAGAAGGGCGCTGCGGTCGGCAGCGCCCTTCTTGCGGCGGCCGGAAGTTATCCGGCGTGCTTTGGAATGCGGATGGTGAGCACGATTTCCTGGTCCGTCTCCTCCTGGGTCTTGGCGGCGGAGATTCCGGCGTTTTTGATCAGGTCCAGATTGTGCTCCACGGTGTTGAGAAACAGCCGCACATCCCGCAGCAGGAACCGGCCCAGACTGCGCCGCACGGGTTCCGGATGCTTCTGCTGCTCCAGCAGCCGGTCGATGTACTGTTCGGTGGCGGCTACATTGAGCTGCCGCCGGACGATTTCCTGGAGGGCGTCCATACGGGCTTGTTCGCCCTCCAGCCGCAGCAGGGCCCGGGCGTGGCGTTCCGACAGATGGTTGGCACGCAGGGCGTCCAAAACGGCCTGGGGATGCTTCAGGAGCCGCAGCTTGTTGGCCACCGCCGATTGGCTTTTGCCCACCCGTGCGGCGGCCTGCTCCTGGCTGAGACCGTACAGCCGCATCAGCTGGGCCAAACCCTGGGCCTCTTCGATGAAGTCCAAATCCCGGCGCTGTAAATTTTCCACCAGAGCCAGCATACCGGACTGCTCCTCATCCACCGTCAGTACGATGCAGGGCACCTCCAGCAGGCCGGCCAGTTTGGATGCCCGCAGGCGGCGCTCTCCGGCCACCAGCTCATAGCCGTCGGGCTGACGGCGCACCGACAGGGGCTGCAAGACACCGTACTGGGCAATACTCCGGGACAGCTCCTGCAATCCCTGGGGATCGAAGATTTTCCGGGGCTGGGCCGGATTGGGCCGGACCGCGTGGATGGGCAGCCATACCACCCGGCCCGTCTCCAGAAAGGAACGGGTTTTCGGCTTTTGCATATGCTCTCCTCCTTTGCAAAAGGGACGGGAAATCCCACTCCGATTTCTCGCCATTTCCGATAATTCCAGTATAACAAATATTTCCAAAAATTCCCGCGAAAGTTGTCGGTCATTAGAAAAACGGGTTTATATTCCGTGTTTCAACTGTGAAATGTTGGGAAATGTCGGGAAATGGCTAACGGGAGCCTGTGGAGAAAAAACCGAAAAATTCCAATAAAAAAGGCCCCCGACGACCGGTTATCCACAGGCCGTCGGGGGCGGCAAAACGCCTCCATTGGTAGAGCTGTACATTGAGCATAGCACAGTTTGCGCGCAAAGTTGGGCGAATGGCCCCGATGCCTTGCGACCGAGGTGATTTTGTGATAAAATCATTAAACTGCCGCCGGGTATGCCCCTGTGGATACTGCGCGGTGGTTTTGTTGCAAAAGGAGGAATCACCTGTGCGTTTTCTGTGGATTTTTCTTTCCGCCGCCGTCATGGTGGGGCTGGACCAGTGGACCAAGGCACTGACCGTGGCCAATATTCCCCTGGGCGGCGAAGTGCCCGTTTGGGACGGCGTATTCCATTTCACGCACTTTCAGAATACCGGCATGGCGTTTTCCATGCTGGAGGGAGCCCGCTGGCTGTTTCTGGTGCTGACTGTGGTGATGCTGGCGGCGCTGCTGTTTGCTGTGGGCAAGCGGTGGATTCACGGCCCCCTGGGGGTTGCGGCGGTGGCCTGCATTGTAGGCGGCGGCGTGGGCAATCTCATCGACCGAGCCGTGCACGGCTATGTGGTGGATATGATCGAAGTGGAGTTTATGAACTTTGCCATTTTCAACGTGGCGGACTGCTTTGTATGCATCGGCGCGGCGCTGATGGTGCTGTGGGTCCTGTTGTTTGACCGGAAAAAGGGGGACAAGCTGTGACCGTCACCTGTACGGAAAGCGGTGTGCGCATGGATGTGGCGTTGACCCAGCTGCTGGAGGATGTGACCCGGTCCGCCGCCCAGCGGCTTCTGGAGGAGGGCCGCATTACTTGCGACGACCGCACGGTGAAGAAAAACGAAAAGACCACCGCCGGACAGGTCCTCACCGTGGACCTGCCGGAGCCGGAAGCCGTGGACATTGTACCCCAGAACATTCCTCTGGACATCCGCTATGAGGATGACGATGTGATTGTCCTTAACAAGCCGAAAGGGCTGGTGGTCCACCCTGCCGCCGGCCACGCCGACGGCACCTTGGTCAACGCATTGCTTTACCACTGTGCCGGGAGCTTGTCGGGCATCAACGGAGAACTGCGGCCCGGCATTGTCCACCGGATTGACAAGGACACCTCCGGCTTGCTGATTGTGGCGAAAAACGACTTTGCTCACCAGAAGCTGGCGGCCCAGCTGGCCGATCACACCCTGGCCCGGACCTATGAGGCCATTGTCTGCGGCGGTGTGAAAGCCGACAGCGGCACCATCGACGCGCCCATCAGCCGCCACCCCACAGACCGGAAAAAGATGGCCGTGACGGAGAAGAACAGCCGCCATGCTGTGACCCATTACGAAGTGATCGCCCGGTATCGGGGGTATACCCATGTCCGGTGCCGCCTGGAGACGGGCCGAACCCATCAGATTCGCGTTCATATGGCCTACAAGGGCCACCCCATTCTGGGGGATATGGTCTACGGCCATAAAAAGCCGGAATTGGGAATGGACAGCCAGTGTCTCCACGCCCGGGAATTGACATTCCTGCACCCCCGCACCGGCGAACCGGTGACAGTGTGCTGTGAACTGCCGGATTATTTTACGGAAGTGCTCTCCAAACTGATTCCCCAGTAGGATCATGGAAACAATCTGGAAATCCCAAAAATAAAAGTTTTACTCGATTTTTAAAAAAATCGCAGGGTCCAGGGGCAGCGCCCCGGTCGCGCCGCGCACGGCGCGAAATACCCCAATCGTCCCCAGCGCCATCCGCAGATGGCGCAATCCTCGGCCATTGGCCATAGTTCCCTCCGCCGCCCCTGCGGGGTGGACGGTGGGAACCATATACCAGCAAAGAAACCGACATATTGGATACCCATAGGAAAAAGCCGCTGCGACACACGTCGCAGCGGCCCCATTTTTATGCTTGCAGCAGGTCCGCAACCAGCAGGAACAGGTCCCCATGAGTGAGTTTGGCGGGGATGTGTTCCGGGGCTTTACCCAGCTTGGCCGCCAAAAATTGCAGCAGCTCCTCGGCGGTTACCGGGTCCTCGGGGCGAATCCGGCCCTGGGACACCGAGAGACAGCCCTTTTGCTGGGCCAGCATCAGCGCTGCGGCATAGGGATGGGTGATCGTGCAGTCGTCAAAGGGCAGGCCGTGCTCTTTGCGCAGCAGCTGCACCCGCACCGGCACGCCGTCCCAGCCGAAGGCCATCATGGCCAATGCGCCCCGGGTCAGTACGGTGCTGGGCCGCAGGCTGTTGTCCCGGAAGGCCGGACACCAGCCGTGTTCCAGCAGGACCCGGGCCGCTGCCGCCCGCCGGTCGCTTTGGGGAACGTCCCGGAAGGGGGAACGCTCCAGCAGCTCCGATACGGTGACCACCTGATAGCCGTGCTGGGTCAGCAGTTCCAGCTGCTTGCCCAGACCGTCGGCCACCGGGGAACGGCGGGCCATGTTGTAACCGTCCTTCTGGAAAATGATCTGACCGCAGAAGTAGTCGGGGTTTTCCGCGAGCCTTTGGGCCACGGGCTTCCACATGGCCTCCACCTCGGCCTCGTAGGTGGCCAATGGAAGCCAACCGGCGCCGTCGTAGCTGGCGGCCATGTACTGGACCCCGGCCAACGCATAGGCATCATAGCTGTCGAATCCTCCGGCGATGCCGTCCACATAGTGGGGAGGACGCGACAGAGTCATGGTGTAGTTGTGGTGCTCTTTCAGATAGTGGTTGAGCCGCTTCACATCCTCCACCGCCGATTCCAGGTCCGGCAGGTGCTTGCGCTGGCCGTAGACAAGATTTTTCCGGCCAAAGAGAATATGGGAATAGGTGTGGTTGGTGATCTCGTGGCCGCCCTGCAATAGCCGGTCGATGAGCTCGGGACAGTGGACCGCGCCGCCGTCGGCGTCCTTGGCAAAGTCCGGGTAGTGGTCGTAGGCCACGCCGCCCCAGGTGGCAGAGCCGTGCTTGCCCTTGTGGTCCGGGTAGTTGTTGGAGGTGTCGCCCACTACGTCAAAGGAACCACGGGCGCCGTACTGTTCCAGTGTTTCCGCCAGCACCAGCGTCAAGGGCTTGCCGCCGTGGTTGTCGGGGTTGGCGGGCAGACGGCAGGGGCCGTCGTCAAAGGTCATGGCACAGAGCCGCTCGTTGAGGGCCACCTGCTCGATGCGGCGGACCGGAGACAGATAGACCGGCGTGCGGGCTCGCAGCTGGTCCTGGAAACGGTGCTTGGCCTTTTTGGCCAACCCGATGGATTTGGTCAGAAGAGACATGATGTTAATCCTCCTTTGGAGCGTGTACGAGATCGCGGAACAGGCACAGGATTTCATAGGCCAGGGCCTTGCCGGTTCGGAGAACGCCGCCCCGCTTCCGGGCCTTGGCCAGCTGGGAAAGTCCCTTTTCCCGATGGGTGGTGTGGCGGCGCAGGACCGGACGGCATCGGCCTGCGGCAATGGCTGCCTGGAGGGCAGACAGGGTTTTTGCCGGACAATCCACCTCGGTGTAACCGTTGCCCACCTCCTTACAGCCGTGGCTGTCGCTGCCGCCGACGGCGGGCAGGCCGTGGTTTACGGCCCATTGGCGGGCCTGGGCGTTGGCGTCGGGAACCTTGAAATTGGCCCGGGCGTTGACGCCCTCTACGGCGTCCAGTCCCGGCGGCAGCCGGGAACCGTCCACGCCGGGCTTCTGAAAGGGATGGGCCGCCACGGCCAAACCGCCGCAGCGGTGAATCTCTGCGACGGCCGCTTCTCCCGTGGGACGGCCGTCTTTGCAAAGTGCGTCAAACGCAATGGGGCGGTCCAGAAACAGGCCGGTGATATGGCCGGACCGGGTGGAAATCTCACAGGCGGGAATCAGCAGCACGCCGGCCAGCTCCGGCGGCAGCGGCGTACACTGGTCGTGGTCCGTAATGGCCAGGGCATCCAGTCCCGCCTGTTTGGCGGCGGCGGCCATGCGCTCCAGGCTGTGGCGGCCGTCAATACTGCGGTTCGTATGGACGTGAAGATCAACGCGCAACGTCATCGGTCACCTCCGCAGCAGGGAGCGGTAATAGAGCAGACCCGGCTTCACGTCGCCCCACTCCCACAGGCCGTCCTTGACGGCGGGGCGCAGCAGATCGCCCACGGTGCCCAACGCCCGGCCCCATTGGCCCCGCTTGGCATAGCCCACGGCGCTGCACAGGTCGGAGGCCGTAAAGTGCATCCGGCAGGGTTGCGGCTTGGGGATGGGGGGCAGGGACAGGGGCTTGTCCGGGTTGCCCGCGTTGTGGGCAAGAATGGCCCACAGCAAACTCATGCGGCTGCCGCTGCGCCGCGTCAGGGGATAGGTACCCCAGACCCGGGGATTGACCTCCAGCAGATAGGGCTTGCCATTGCTGTCCTCTTTAAACTCAAACATGGCAAGGCCGGTGTATTGGGTGGCTTCCACCATGGCGGCGGCCATGTCCACCAGCTGGGGGGCGTCGATGCAGTCGCAGCAGGCCGACGGTCCGCCGCTGACCGGGTATTCCCGGACCCGTCGGTGACACACGGCGGTGACCAGTTTCCCGTGGTCTGCCAGGACCGAACAGCCCAGGGCCCCGCCGGGCAGATACGTCTGCACCAGGGGCGGTTCTCCGGCCAGCTGCCGAAACCACTCATAGATGGGAACAAAGGACGTCATATCTCTGGCAATGGAATAGCGCTGGGACGCCGACAGGCCCAGCTTTTCCCCGCACAGGGGCTTGACCACCACCGGATAGGGCAGACGGGCGGCAAAGGTGGTGACGGCTTCGCCCTCCCGCTGCACATGGGCGGCAGGCACAGGCAACCCCAGGGACTGGGCCAGTTCCGCCACCCGGGCTTTGCTGTTGAAGTCATCCAGCTGCCGGGCCGTGGGAATCCACAGGCCGCAGACGGCGGCAAACCGCTGCCGCGTCTCCGTCTGGGCCAATGTGTTCAGTGTATCGGCGCCCACGGGCAGCAGGGCGGGTTTTTCTCCGTCTGCCGCTGCGGTCTGTTCGCACAGATGATACAGGCTGTCCAGCCAGGTTTCGGCGGGCAGCGTCACCGTCTCGTCGGCGGCGGTGCTGGAAAAACCCAGAGGAGCGGAAATGCCCTCCCGTTCGCAGCAGATCAGCCGGTGGCCGGCTTCGTGGAGGTCCCGCAGCACGGCCAGGGACATGCGGTAATGGACGTCGGTGACAATGACGGTCATGGGACCATCTCCTTTCGCGGAAAAATGCCGCACTCCGCACAGGGAGGACCCGGTGCGGAGCGGCAGACAATCATTCAGGGGTGGATGCGTCCTCATCCGGAGACGGCGCTGCCTCCATGACAGGGTTCTCGGATTCTACCGGGGCCGTGTCATCGGCAGAAGCCGGTTCCGGCCGGTCCTCATCGGCGGCAAAGGTAAATCCGCTGTCCTTTTCGGGAATGGGCCGGTCCTCCATGAGGGCCTCGAACTGGGCGCGGCTCATGGTATCGTGTTCCAGCAGGAAGTCGGCGACAGCCAGCAGCTTGGTCTCTTCGGCTTTGAGGATTTCTGTGCAGCGGGCGTAGGCCTTGTGCATGACAGCGGTGATCTCCTCGTCAATCTCCCCGGC
Source organism: Candidatus Avoscillospira sp. LCP25S3_F1 (assembly GCF_052117125.1). Taxonomy (NCBI): domain Bacteria; kingdom Bacillati; phylum Bacillota; class Clostridia; order Eubacteriales; family Oscillospiraceae; genus Candidatus Avoscillospira; species Candidatus Avoscillospira sp. LCP25S3_F1. Next base: position 37,449 of record NZ_JBQKJT010000003.1, read on the forward strand.
GGTACGCTCGGAGTAACTGCGCTGCTTCTCATAGTCACGGCCCACAAAAATCTCGTTGCCGTCGGCAAAGGATACCGCGCCCAGGCGGCCGCTCATGCCGTAGCGGGCCACCATATCCCGGGCCATGGCCGTGGCCCGCTGGAGATCGTTGGATGCGCCGGTGGAGATGTCGTCCAGATACAGTTCCTCGGCCACACGGCCGCCCAGGAACGCGACGATATCCTCATACATCTCATTGCGGGAGGCGTAGCTGCGGTCCTCCTTGGGCAGGCTGATGGTCATGCCGCCGGCGCCGCCCCGGGGGATAATGGTGATCTGATGGACCGGGTCTGCCGTGGGCAGACGGTACATGGCCACGGCGTGGCCCGCCTCGTGGACGGCGGTGAGCCGCCGTTCCTGCTCGCTGATGACGCGGCTGCGCTTTTCGGGACCGGCGATGACCTTCATCATGGCCTCTTCCAGATCGGGCATGATGATGACCTTCCGGTTTTTCCGGGCGGCCAGCAGCGCCGCCTCGTTGAGGAGGTTGGCCAGGTCCGCGCCGGTGAAGCCGGAGGTGGCGCGGGAAATCACGCCCAGGTCCACCGTGTCGGCCAGGGGCTTATCCTTGGCATGGACTTTCAAAATGGCTTCGCGGCCATGGGCATCGGGTGCGCCCACATAGATCTGCCGATCAAAGCGGCCGGGACGCAGCAACGCCGGGTCCAGAATGTCCTGGCGGTTGGTGGCCGCCATGACGATGACGCCCTCGTTTTTGCCGAAGCCGTCCATTTCCACCAGCAGCTGGTTCAGCGTCTGTTCCCGCTCGTCGTGACCGCCGCCCATGCCTGCGCCTCTGCGGCGGCCCACGGCGTCGATTTCGTCAATGAAGATGATGGACGGGGCCAGCTTCTTGGCCTGATCGAACAAATCCCGGACGCGGCTGGCGCCGACGCCCACATACAGCTCCACGAAGTCGGAGCCGGAAATGGACAGAAACTGGACGTTAGCCTCACCGGCCACGGCCCGGGCCAGCAGCGTTTTACCGGTACCGGGAGGGCCCACCAGAAGCACGCCCTTGGGAATCCGTGCGCCCAGGGCAGAGAAGCGCTTGGGGTCCCTGAGGAATTCCACCAACTCCTGAAGCTCGGCCTTTTCCTCGTCGGCGCCGGCCACATCGTCAAAGGTGACCGGTGCGTTCTTGTCGGTACCGATGCGGGTGTTGGCCCGGCCAAAGCGGGCCATGCCGCCGCCACCGCCGCCGTTGGCCCGGTTCATCATAAAGAACCAGACCACAATAAACAGGATACCCAGCAGCAGGTACGGCAGAATGGTGACGATCCAGGGCAGCTCCGTGGCGGGCTCGTACTGGTATTCCAGCAAAATGCCGTCGGCCTGCTGCTGATGAATCAGAGCGCCCAAATCGTTGTAGAAAATACTCAGGCTACCCAAGTCGTGCTGGACCGTTTCACTGCCCTCATAGGGCTGGTACAGCTGTAGGGTGAGCACCCCGTCCTGAATGGTAAAGGACTTGACCTGCTCTTCCTCAAAGAGGGCCACCACCTGGGAGTAGTTTTTGATCTCCGGCGGGCCGGGGGGCTGGAGCAGGGTGGACAGGGAGGCAAAGAAGATGACCAGAATCAGGGCGTAGAACAGGAACGCCACCGGCTTGAACTGTCTTTTCAATGTGTTTTCTCCTTGTGATCGAACAAAATGGCATTAGTCCTCGTAGACCGAGGGCTTCAGCACGCCCACATAGGGCAGATTGCGGTAGTAGTCGTCGTAATCCAGGCCGTAGCCCACCACAAAGGCGTTGGGAATGGTAAACGCCACATAATCGGCCTTGATATCCACCGTGCGGCCTGCGGGCTTGTCAAGGAAGGTGCAGATTTTCAGGGAAGCGGGGCCCCGCTGACGCAGCAGGTCGCAGACATAGGACAGCGTCCGGCCCGAATCGAGGATATCCTCCAGAATGACCACATGGCGGCCGGCAATGTCGTGGTCAATGTCCTTGCGGAAGGTCAGCTTTCCCGTGGACTGGGTGCCGCCTTCAAAGGAGGTCACCGACATAAAATCCCACTGGCAGGGGATGGGAATGCAGTGGGCCATTTCGGCGAAAAAGGGGACGACGCCTTTGAGGACGCCCACAAAAATGGGCTTTTTCCCGGCATAGTCACGGCTCAGCTCCTGGCCCAGCTCCGCCAGACGGGTATGGATTTCCGCTTCCGATACGAGCACACGCTCAATATCCTGGGACATGTCAAAGGGATGAATCATAGTATCTGCACCTCTCCTTCTTTTGTATACAGGTGAATGGTGTAACAGCGCTGTCCCGGCCGGGGCAGAAAGGCCGGGTCCGCGCCCACGCCCCAGACGGCGACGACGCGGCCATCCACTTCCAGAACGGGGATGCCGTCGCGCAGGGGGGCGGGAATTTTTTTGTCAATGAGCAAGGCTTTCACCGATTTGGTGCCGCCGGAATGGTGCAGCCGGTCGCCGGGGCGGCGGCTTCGCACCAAGGGCGGCGCGTCCAGCACCAGATGCAGCCCCGGTCCAGGGACGTAAGGGTGTGGACCGTCGCAGCGGAGGGTCCGGCCATCGGGAAACGGCAGAACGCCGCCCAGGGGCAGCGGGGCTGGGTCCAATGGGACCGACACCGGAACTGTCGTACAGAGCAGATCATACTGCCGCCGCAGCGTCACGCTTGGTAGATCGAGAGAGGATGACGGCCCGGCAGTCAGCAGGGCTTCCACCGCTTCCAAATGGCGCAGAGACAGGTTATTTGCACCGGCCTCTTCCAACAGTTGCCGCAAAGCCCGCAGCCGCAGGGGACGGGGGGCTTCCAACAAGGGAGCAACCTGCCAGCCTTCGGCAGAGGCGGCGGTCTGCAATAGCCTATGCGCCAGGTCTTCCAGCAATGCTTCATCCTCCCGCAACAGCAGGGACGTGGACAAGGCCGCGCGGCTCACCGCCGGATTTTCCCGGTACAGGGCCGGAATCACATCCAGCCGCAGCCGGTTGCGGCCGCAGAGGGGCGCGGTGTTGGTGCCGTCCTCCACATGGGGCAGATGATATTCCGCCAGATAGTCGAGAATCTCCTGCCGGTTGGCGCACAGCAGGGGACGGATGATATTGTCCCGTCGGGGAGGAATGCCGCCCAGGCCCCGTAAAGCGCTGCCCCGGGTCAGATGGAGCAGCAGCGTCTCCAGATTGTCGTCGCTGTGGTGGGCCGTGGCGATGGTTTCCGACGAACCGAAAAAGTCATAGCGGACCCTTCGGGCCGCCGTCTCTACGCCGGTGCCCCACTGCTGCGCCAGAGCCGACACGTCGGCTCCGCCGCAGCGGAGGGGCACGTTCCAGGAGGCGCACAGGTCCCGGCAAAAGGTTTCATCCCGGTCTGATTCCGCCCCCCGCAGATGGTGGTTGAAATGGGCGGCGGAGACGGTCAGGGACAGGGGCAGATGCAGCAGTACATGCAGCAATGCCACCGAGTCAGCCCCGCCGGACAGGGCCACGGTGACGGCATCGCCAGGGGCCAGAAGCCGCTGGGTCCGGCACCAATCCAATACCTTATCCGTCAGCATGTTTCCACTCCCGGTCGGCAAAGGAGGTGTACTGGGGCAGCCACTGGAGCTTGACGGTGCCGGTTTCGCCGTGGCGGTTCTTGGCCACGATGCACTCGGCCACGTTTTTCTCCTCGGAATTTTCGTTGTAGTAGTCGTCGCGGTACAGGAACAAGACTTCGTCGGCGTCCTGCTCGATGGCGCCGGATTCGCGCAGGTCCGACAACATGGGCCGCTTGTCGGCGCGGCTTTCATTGGCGCGGGACAACTGGCTCAGGCAGATGACGGGGACATTCAATTCCTTGGCCATGATCTTCAAGGCGCGGGAGATCTCCGACACAATCTGTACACGGTTGTCGCTGGCTCGCTGGGGACCACCGGCGGAGGTCATCAACTGCAAGTAGTCAATGAGCACCAGGCCCAGATTGTCGATGCGGCGGCATTTGGCGTTCATCTCCGCCACGGTGATGGAGGGATTGTCGTCCACGCGGATATCCGTCTGGCTCAGGGCTGTGGCGGCGATGCCCAGCTTGGTCCACTCCTCGTCGGACAGCTGGCCCGTCACCAGACTTTGATTGTCCACGAAGCTCTCCGTGGCCATCAGGCGCATGACCAGCTGTTCCCGGGACATTTCCAGGGAGAAAAAGGCCACGGTGCGGTCGGAATATTTTTTCGCCACATTGAGGGCGATGTTCAAGGCGATGGAGGTTTTACCCATACCGGGACGGGCGGCGATCAGCAGCAGGTCCGTCTTGTTGAGACCGTTGATCTTCTTGTCCAGGTCCCGGAAGCCCGTGGAAAGGCCCGGGATGTCGCTGCCGGACAGGGCCAGCTCATTGAGCCGGTCGTAGACCTTCAACAGCACGGTGCCAATATGCTCCAGGCTTTCGCTGCCCCGGCCTTTCCGCAGTGCGAAAATTTTCTTTTCGGCGGCTTCCAGAATGTCCTGGGCCGTACCCACGCCTTCATAGACGGTCTGGGTAATCTCGCCGGCAGCGGTGGCCACATTGCGCAGCAGCGCCTTGTCCCGGACGATCTCCGCGTACTGCATGACATTGGCAGCCGTGGGGGTGATCTCCATCAGCTGCATGATGTAGGGGACCGACGTTTTTTCGTCGTAGACGCCCCGCTCTTTCAGCTTATCCAGCACGGTCACCGGGTCGATGACCTGGGAGAAGTTAAACATGGAGTAGATGGTCTCAAAAATGATCCGGTTCTGCTCCTGATAGAAATCCTCGGGCCGCAGCGCGCTGATAACCTCGGCCACACAGCGGCTGTCGATGAGGATGGAGCCCAATACGGCCTGCTCCGCTTCCAGAGAATGGGGCATTTGCCGCCCTAACAGTTCATCCATATTGGGACTCCTTTCCTTACAATGTTAGGCTTCCACCACCTTGGCGGTGATTTCGCCGGTGATTTCGTGGCCCAGCTTGCACTTCATGGTGTAGGTGCCGAAGGCCTTGATGGGCTCGTCCAGAACAATCTTGCGCTTGTCGATGGCGATGTTGTGCTGGGCCTTGAGGGCGTCGGAGACTTCGGCGGAGGTGACGGAGCCGAAGAGACGGCCGCTGCCGCCCTTGGCGGGTACGGTGACAATGATCTCCCGCAGCTTCTTGGAAATCTCCATGGCCTCGGCCCGTTCTTTGGCAGCCTTTTCGGCGGCGGCCTTGTCGTTCATCCGCATGGTGTTCAGGTTGTCGGCGTTGGCTTCCACCGCCAGCTTGCGGGGCAGGAGGAAGTTGCGGGCGTAACCGTCGGAGGCCTCAATGCACTGGCCCTTCTTGCCCTTGCCCTTGACGTCCTGTAAAAGAATGACTTTCATAGTTTGATACTCCTTATTTTCCGTAGTCCCGGAGGACAACTGTATTGGTACGTTAGTGGTCCTGCCCGTTGGACAGCCCCGCGGCAATGCGCAGGACCGCCGCCACCGGCAGGAGAAAGTATCCCGGCACACCGCCCGGCGTCAGGCCACCGATGGCCGGGGAACAACCGGCTTCCGCCGGGTACAGAAGACCCGGCAGCGTCCGGTTTCAATTGGTTTTCATACGATTTGGTACGTATCTACTGATCTTCTAAATGATTTGTTTGAGAAGAATCGTCTGGAGGCGGCTGCTCCTCCTCGACGGTATATCCGGAAAAACCGGTGCCGAAACAGATGACGGCCACAATGGGCAGCGCATACCCGCCCAAGATTCCGAACAGAACGCTGCCCCGACCAAATAACAAGCACCAAATAGCGGATACGCCAAGAAAGATGCCCAGAAGCATCCATTTCAAATCACGCTTCATACCATTATTCCTCAAAGTATTTGTCAATGGACGCAATCAACTCATGGAGCACGGTGTTCATATCCTTGCCGGTGATCTGACAGCCTGCCGTGGCCGCGTTGCCGCCGCCGCCCAGGGGCTCCAGAATCATCTGCACATTGGTGTCACCGATGGAGCGGGCCGACATGATGACCCGGTCCCCGTCGGGGTAGAGGACGAAAGAGGTATTGATACCGGCGATGTTCAAAAGCTCGTCGGAGGCCTGGGCCGCAATGGTGCGGCTGGCCGTGTAATCCAGGGCGGCAATGGCGATATCGCCCCGGTAGAGCCGGGCCCGCTGGATGATCTGATAGCGCTGCAACGTGTCTTTCAGATTGTTCTGGAACAGTTTCTTTACGTCCACCGTATCCGCGCCGGTGCGCCGCAGGAAGGCGGCGGCTTCAAAGGTCCGGGCGCCGGTGCGTACAGAAAAGTTCTTGGTGTCCAGTACAATACCGGCCAGCAGGGCCTGGGCTTCACCGGGCAGAATGTCCTTGGAATCGATGGCGTATTGCAGCAGTTCCGTCACCAGTTCCGAGGCGGAAGAAGCGTACGTCTCGTGGAGGTTCAGCACCACCTGCTCAATGTAGTCGGCAGCCCGGCGATGGTGGTCGATGACGGCCACACGGGGAATGGACTCCAGCAGGGGCTTCGATTCCACCTGATCGGGCCGGTTGGTGTCCACCACGATCAGCAGACTCCGGGAGTCGGCCAGCAGCATGGCGTCGTCCGGCGTCATAAAGGCGTCGGCGTACTCCGGCAGCTGTTCCAGCTGGGCAATGAGCTCCTTGGCGGCATTGACCTGCCGGTCAATGACAATGTGGGGCTGCTTGCCCTTTTTGCGGCACAGGCACACCACACCGGCGGCGGCGCCCACGGAGTCAATGTCGGCGTTTTTGTGGCCCATGACAAAGACCTCGCTGGACTGAGCGATCAATTCCGAGAGGGAATTGGCAATGACGCGGGATTTGACCTTGGTGCGCCGTTCCGTCTCTTTGGTCTTGCCACCGTAGAACGTAAAGTTGTACCGGTCCTTAATGACGGCCTGATCGCCGCCGCGGCTCAGAGACATCTCAATGCTCAACGAGGCAAAGCTGTAATTCTCGGCAAACGTCGCGCCGTCCTTGCCGAAGCCCAGAGACAGCGTGGCGGCAATGCCCGAGGGATTTACCACTTCCCGGATGGATTCCAGAATAGAGAACTTGCTCTCTACAAATTTTGGTAGGTCCTTGGCCTCAAAGAGGAACAGATACCGGTTGCGCTCCAGTTTCCGCAAAAGACCGTCCACGCCGTCGGTCCAGGCCGACAGACGGTTGTCGATGGCGGCGTTGATGGAGGACACCACGCCGTCGGGCAGATTGCTGACCAATTCGTCGTAGTTGTCCACCAACAGAATGGATACGATGGGACGGGAACGGATATACTCGTCCCGGACCTGCAACAGCTCCGTCATGTCCACCAGATAGATGGTGGCCAAAAACAGGGAGGGGTCGTACTGATCGGAGTGAATCTGACTGCCCAATACCCGATAGCGGCGATTGCCTAGAGTATAGTCGCCGGGGCACTCGGGCTTGCCCTCGGCCAGCCAGCGGATGGAAAGTTTGGGCAGCACCGTCTCCAGCTTGGGGCTGAAGGTGGAGGGTTTGAGGCCCGTCAATTGGTTGAAATGGTCGTTGGACCAGAACACCTCGTTGTTGGCAATGGACACAATGGCCATGGGCAGGGGCAGTTCATCCCGCAGGGCCGTGTCCAGAGAGGCGGTGGTGGACTGAATGTACCGGAGAATTTCCTTTTTCTTCCGAGTCGTGGAAATCCGGAACAACACCAGCATGATCACTGTCACCGCCAGCTCCACACCGGCCAACACATACTGGCCCATAATCGCTGCCACGCCGGACAGGAGCAGCAAAACCACAAAATAGAGGGGGGCGCCGGGCACCAGAAACCGCCGAAACGGGTTGTTCACAAGCCTTCACACCTTTCTCTTCCGGGGGATCATCCGCACAGGGTACAGATAGATTGTATTATAGCAAAAATCCTAGTAAAACTCAATGGAAACTGTCTGAAAATCCATGGGATTTTCCGGGCGGACGGAGACGGTTCCGGAGCGTCGGAGAAAAATGTGTATACTTTTCCCCCCTGTTGTGGTATACTGTATCATACGGATCGCTTTTGCAGCGACATGGATTGTGCGTTATGCGCCCCAACGGCGCATTTCAATAGAGACTGTACTTTTTTATGAATACGGCGCGGCATGGAAACAGGCGGGCGTCCGGTGACGGAGAAACGGGGCCGATTACCGGGATGAACGGGTGTCTTGGTTTTTGTGCGCTTTTTTGCCGTAATTCTTGGGCTACAGTCGCTGATTTGCGAAAAAACGCAAGCCGGTTTTCACCGGTTTTACCACCGACGCCTGCCGGTACAAGCCGCCGGAGGCGTGATTTTAAAGGAGAAGTGATTATCATTGGCTGAAAAACTGAAAATTATGAGTCTGGGCGGTCTCAACGAGATCGGCAAGAATATGACCGTGCTGGAATATGGCCGCGACATCATCATTGTGGACTGCGGCGTGGGCTTTCCCGAGGGCGACATGTACGGCGTGGATCTGGTGATCCCCGATGTGACGTACCTCATCAAGAACCAGAACAAAATCCGCGGCATTTTCCTGACCCATGGCCACGAGGACCACATCGGTTCCCTGCCCTATGTGCTCCAGCAGATCAAGGCCCCGGTCCACGGCACCCGCCTGACCCTGGGCCTGGTGAAGCTGAAGCTGGAGGAGCACAAGATTCTCGACAAGTGCAAGCTCATCACCCACGAGGCCGGGGAGACCGTCAAGGCCGGCAACTTCCAGGTGGAGTTCATCCACGTCAACCACTCCATTGCCGATGCCGTGGCCTTCGCCATCAAGACGCCCATCGGCACTGTGGTCATGACCGGCGACTTCAAAATCGACCCCACCGCCGAGGACGGCATGATCGATCTGGGCCGGTTCGGCCAGCTGGGCCGGGAAGGCGTTCTGGCGCTGCTCTGCGACTCCACCAACGTGGAACGGGGCGGCTACACCGCCAACGAAAAGGTGGTTACCGAGAGCTTCGACCGGCTGTTCAAGAACTGCGATCAGAGAATCATCGTCTCTACCTTTGCCTCCAACGCCTACCGGCTCCAGTCCCTCATCACCGTGGCCCACAAGTACGGCAGAAAAATTGCCTTTTCCGGCCGCAGTATGGAGAACATCCTCAAGGTGTCCACGGAGTTGGGCTATATGAAGCTGCCCCCCAAGACGGTGGTGGACATCAACCAGATCAAATCTATCCCCAAGGAAAAGCTGGTCATTGTGGCCACCGGCTCCCAGGGCGAGGATATGTCGGCCCTCTATCGTATGGCCTACGCCTCCCACCGGCAGGTGGAGATTCAGCCCGGCGACCGGGTCATTCTGTCGGCTTCCGCCATCCCCGGCAACGAAAAGGCCATCGGCAACATTATCAATGAACTGTACCGCAAAGGCGCCGATGTGGTCTGCGACAAGCTTTCTGAGGTCCATGTGTCCGGCCACGCCTGCCAGGAGGAATTGAAGATTATCCACGGCCTGCTGAAGCCCCGGTTCTTTATCCCTGTCCACGGTGAACAACGCCATCTGCGCATCCACGCCAAACTGGCGGTCAACGCCATGGGCATGGACCCCCGCCATGTCATCATTTCCGATCTGGGCCGCGTCATTGAGCTGACGGGCCGCTCCTGCAAGCTGACGGGCACCGTCCCCGCCGGTAAGGTCCTGGTGGACGGCAGCGGCGTGGGCGACGTGGGCAGCGTGGTCCTCCGCGACCGTAAGCATCTGGCCCAGGACGGCATGCTGGTGGTGGTGGTGAACCTCAGCGCCGAGGACGGCTCCATCCTGTCCGGCCCCGATATCATCACCCGCGGCTTTATCTACGTGAAGGAGTCCGAGGAGCTGATGGACAATCTCCGGGAGATCACCCTGGGAGCCCTGGAAAAGTGCCGCAACCGGCAGGCCCGCGACTGGGCCGCCATCAAATCGGCCATCAAGTCCGACTTGTCCCATTATCTGTTCAAGACCACCAAGCGCAATCCGATGATTCTTCCCGTCATTATGGAACTCTGAGAACCTGTTGGCCGGGCCTGCGATACAGGCCCGGCCATTTTTGCACCTTCTGGGCGGCCAACGCATAGAATGGACCATCTTTTCAAGAATGAGGTGACCGCCATGGAACCAGATACTCCCTTGCAATGCTCCGGCGGCTGTGCCAACTGCCCCAGAATGGGACAGTGCGGCGTTGCCGCATCCCAACCGGTGGAGCCGACGGCCTCCACAGCGCCGCCGTCGGACAATACCGCCTTGGAAACGTTTCTCAAAGAAAATCCCAGTCGCGGCGTCCTGCGGGTCCAGGCCTTCCGGGGCAATCAGGCCATCCCGGTGCAGGGCGTCGACATCACCGTCAGCCGGCAGCTGAGTGACGGGACAGACCACGTTTTTTACACCGGCACCACCGACGAAAGCGGTCTGGTGGATGCCATCGCCCTGCCCGCCCCGGAGTTGCAGCAGTCGGTGGAGCCGGGCGAACCCCATCCGGACGCGGCCTATCAGCTGGTGGCCCGCCATCCGGAATTTGAACCGGTCACGGCCACGGTCAATATTTTTCCGGGCATTAAAACGGTGCAGCCGGTCCAGTTGCAGCTGCGGGGGGAGTGAGCCATGTCTACGCCTGTGATCCCCGAGACCATCACGGTCCATCTCGGCTTACCCAACGACAAAACAGCGCCCAACGTGCGGGTCCCCTTTGTGGACTACATAAAAAATGTGGCATCCAGCGAGATTTACCCCACCTGGCCGGATGCGGCCCTGCGGGCCAACATTCTGGCGCAGATCTCCTTTGCATTGAACCGGGTCTATACGGAGTGGTACCGAAGCCGGGGGTATGATTTCGACATCACCTCCACCACCCAGTATGACCAGAAATACATCCAAGGCCGGGAGATCTTTGAAAATATCGGCCAGATTGTCGATGAGATTTTCAACGACTACGTGGTGAGGCAGGGGACCGTGCAGCCCCTGTTCACCCAGTATTGCAACGGTACCACCGTCACCTGCGACGGCCTGAGCCAGTGGGGCACCGTGGATTTGGCGGAACAGGGACTGGTGCCCTATGAAATTTTGCAGCAGTTTTATGGCGACGATATCGGCATTGTCCGGGACGCCCCCACGGGGCCGAATCTGCCGTCGTATCCCGGCAAGGCGCTGCGGTTGGGCGATGTGGGCGAGGAGGTGCGGACCATTCAGCGGCAGCTGAACCGCATCGCCCGGAACTATCCGGCCCTGGGCCAGGACCTGCCGCTCAATGGTATTTTCAGCGCCGCCACCGAAGAGATGGTGAAGAAATTTCAGCAGATTTTCAATCTCCAGGTGGACGGCGTTGTGGGCAAGGCCACCTGGTATCAGATCAAGGCCATCTACAATGCCGTCAAGGGATTGGGGGAATTGACCGGCGAGGGTCTCACCATCGACGAGATCGACCGGATTTTCTCCAAGGTCCTGCGCCGGGGCGACACCGGCGATCCCGTGCGGACCATACAATATTATCTGTCGGTGCTGGCGTTCTTTGACGACACCTTGCCGCAGATCGTCATTGACGGTATTTTTGGCGAGGCCACGGAACAGGCCGTCCGCACGTTCCAGCAGCAGCAGGGATTGACTGTGGACGGCATCGTGGGCCGGAACACCTGGGATGCCCTGACCAAGGCCTACAATCAGCTGCGCGCGTCCCTGCCGGAACAATATCTCAACGCTTCCGACGAGATCTATCCAGGCAAATTTTTGACGCCGGGCCAGGAGGGACCGGAGGTGGCCAGCTTGCAGCGGCTGCTGCGGCGGGCCGCCCTCAATGTGACCTTTATCCCGGCGGTGACGGAAAACGGCGTCTATGACGCCGCCACCGAGGCCGCCGTCAAATCGGTGCAGGAACGGACGGATCTGGAGGTGACGGGCATTACAGGTCCTCTGACCTGGGCGGCCATTGCCGCCATTGCCCAGGGGCTATAAGCCCCCAACAGCAACAAGCCCACCGGCCGCCGCCGGTGGGCTTGTATGGTGGTGACACTTAGCCGCTCTGCCGGGAAACCAGCTGCCAGGGAATCACCTGGGACTGGCAGGGCTGGCCCTGCATCAGCCGCATCAGCAGATCGGCGGCCATGTGTCCGGCGTTCTGCTGGCCATGGGACAGAGAGGTGACGGGAACCGGGGAAATGTCGCAGTAGGGGCTGTCGTCAAAGCTGACCACAGCCAGGTCCTCCGGTACCCGGACGCCCCGTTTCAGCAGCATGGAGATCAGCCGTGCCGCAATTTCGTCGTTGTAACAGACCAGCGCCGTACAGTGCTTGAATGTATTGGTGATGTACTGACAGTATTGGTCGTCGTTGAGCAGCCGTTCCCGGTGCTCGGTGTTGTACCAAAAAATATGACGGTCCTCCAGAGGCAGGCCCAAGTCCCGCATGGCCTCCACATAACCGGCGTACCGCTCCACGCCCTGCATATCATCGTTTTTAAAGAACCCACCGATGGCGGTGTGGCCCTTTTTGTGGAGGTATTCCACCAGCTGGCGGCCGCCGCCCCGGTTGTCATCCATGACGGACACGGCGCTTTCCTTCAATTCCTGATAGACGCCGTGCATAAAGACCAGGGGAACGCCCTGCCGGCGCAGCTGCTCGTACAGGTCCAGATTGGGAGAGGGCAGGCCGGTCTTGGTGCCCTCCACCAGAATGCCGTCGGGCAGATCGCCCTCCAGCAGCGTCTGTAAGATCCGGCGCTCATTGCCGATGTGGTTTTGCGTGGCGAAGAGGGTGGGGGCGCCGTTGTTGGCGGCCAGCACCGTTTCAATCTCCCGCAGAATATTGGGGAAAATATAGTTGCTGATATAGGTGGTGACGACGGCCACGGTTCGCCGGGGGCTGGCTGCCGGGCTGGGGTTGGCCAGAATGTGGGAACCGCTGCCCTGCCGCCGTTCAATGAGTCCCTCACTGACCAGCAGGCTCAGGGCCTGCCGTACGGTCTGACGGCTCATGTGGAATTGTGCACAGAGTTCGTATTCCGTAGGCAGCAGCATGGTGTCCCGATAGCGGCCGCTGCGAATTTCCTCCCGCAGCGTACCGGCCACCAACTGATATTTTGGTTGCATAGGCTCGGATTCTCCTTGTTGGTATATCCGTGCTGCCGGATGCGGCGGCACACGGACGTGCTCCATTCTGTGACCAAGCATATCACACTTGTAGTATGATGGCAAGAAAAATAATATTTGTACCATACAATAAGGTCGAAACTGGAAATGAACTGGGAGAGGTTATGGAAGAACACCGTCGGAACCGCCGGAAATCCTGCGAGAGAGACCGTACAAATTTATTTTAAAGCGAACAAAATACAGTCCAAATTTACCGACTGTGCACTATGACCAAACAGAAAAAACAGACAAAATTGAAAAAATGTTGCAATAACTTTTAAAAAACTGTTAACAGGCCAAGTTTTTTTTAAAAAATCGGAAGAATTGCTTTTCTAAAGCAAAGTGTCAAAATTTTTGTATTGTTACAAACTGAGAAACATAAAATTGTCCGTACCTCTTATTGACATTTGCAAGGAAAAGCGTATACTAAGAACCATCAAACGGCCGGATGCATCGGGGGTGACTACCCGAAAGAGCCGCCGGCCAATCATGAAATGGAGGAAAATTCATCATGAAGAAATTTGTTGCTCTGCTTCTTGCTCTGATGATGGTACTTGCCATGGGCGCTTGCAGCTCCAACGGCACCACCACCGAGACCCCCAACGACACCGCCGCTACGGATGACGCAGCTACCACTGACGACGCTGCCACCACCGATGACGCTGCCACGGAGGACACCGGCGCTGCCGATGGCGAGCTGATCAAGGTTGGCTTCGCTCAGGTTGGCCACGAGTCCGACTGGCGTACTGCTTCCACCAAGTCCGCTCAGGACGTCTTCACCGCTGAGAACGGCTATGAGCTGTCCTTCGTCGACTGCGACAACGATTCCGCTGTGCAGCTGGACGCCGTCCGTAACTTCATCCAGCAGGGTATGGACTACATCATCATCGACCCCATCGTTGCCACCGGCTGGGACACCGTTCTGACCGAGTGTGAGGACGAGGGCATTCCCGTCATCGTCATCGACCGTACCGTCGACGACTCCGACAAGTACGTTTCCTGGGTCGGCTCCAACTTCAAGACTGAGGGCCTGGCCTGCGGCGAGTGGCTGAAGGCCTACGCTGCCGCACAGGGCATCACCGAGATCAACGCTCTGGTCATCGAGGGTTCCACCGGCGCTTCCGCTACCATCGGCCGTACCGAGGGCTTCAAGGAAATCGCTGACCGCGAGGGCTGGACCATTCTCGACTCCCAGAACGGTGACTTCACCGAGGCCGGCGGCCAGGAAGTCATGGAGTCCTACTGCCAGAGCTACAAGGGCCAGTTCAACGTTGTGATCTGCCAGAACGATAACGAGGCTTACGGCGCTATGACCGCCATGGATCAGGCCGGTGTCACCTACGGTGTCGGCGGCGACGTCATTCTGGTTTCCTTCGACGCCAACAAGGCTGCCCTGCAGCTGGTGCTGGACGGCAAGATCAACGCCAACTTCGAGTGCAACCCCATGGCTGCTCCCGACGTAGACGCCATCATCAAGCAGCTGGAGGCCGGCGAGACCCCCGAGAAGGAAGTCTACATGAACGAGTCCTGGTTTGTTGCTGAGGACGTGGCCGGTGAGACCATCACCGTCGACGGTCAGGAGCAGGCTCTGGTTCTGATGACCCAGGAGGTCCTGGACGCTCGCCCCTACTAATTCTTTCAAATATCCCTAAATCGTGTTATACCCAGGGGAGGAACCCGGCGTTTCCCGGGGTCCTCCCCTTCAAATTTTGTAGAGGTGATCCGTTTTGGAAAACAACATTGTTTTGACCGCCCGCGGGATCTGTATGACCTTCCCCGGCGTCAAGGCCCTGGACAATGTGGACTTTACCCTACGCAAGGGTGAAATCCATGCCCTCATGGGTGAAAATGGCGCCGGTAAGTCCACCCTCATCAAGTGCCTCACCGGCATCAACGATTTTGAGGCCGGCGAGATCCGCGTGGACGGCGTGGACGGCCCGGTAAAGAACCGCTCTACTCTGGACGCCCAGCGGGTCGGTATCTCTACCGTGTATCAGGAAGTCAATCTCTGTCCCAACCTCAGCGTTGCTGAAAACCTGTACATCGGCCGCGAGCCCATGACAGCGCTCCATACCATCAATCGCCGGGCCATGTTCAAGCGGGCCGACGAGCTGGTAAAACGTCTCGACATCCATGTGGATATCACCCAAAACCTGGAAAATTACTCTCTAGCTATCCAACAGATGATTGCCATCGCCCGCGCGGTGGACATGAACTGCAAGGTGCTGATTCTCGACGAGCCCACCTCCTCCCTGGATGACGGCGAGGTGGAGAAGCTCTTTAATATGATGCGCACCCTCAAGGAGCAGGGAGTTGGTATAGTATTTGTCACCCACTTTCTGGAGCAGGTCTACGCCGTCTGCGACCGGATTACGGTTCTGCGCAACGGTACGCTGGTGGGTGAGTATCCCATCGCCGACCTGCCCCGTCTGGAACTGGTCTCCGCCATGATGGGCAAGGACTTCGACGATCTGGTGGACATCCGTCCCGAGGGATACAACGACCGCACCTTCGACCAGCCGGAAATCGAGGCCCGGGGCATGAGCCACCGGGGTACCATCAAGCCCTTCGATCTGGATATCCGCAAAGGCGAGGTCGTGGGTCTCACCGGTCTGCTGGGTTCCGGCCGCAGTGAGTTGGCCCGCGTCATCTACGGCGCCGACAAGAACCAGACCGGCACCTTGAAGGTGGGCGGCAAGGAAGTCAAGATCAACCAGCCCATCGACGCCATGAACCTGGGCATGGGCCTGCTGCCCGACGACCGCAAGGCCGAGGGCATCATCGGTGATCTGTCCGTCCGGGAGAACATTATCCTGGCCATGCAGGCCAAGCGCGGTATGTTCCGTCTGATCCCCCGGGCCAAGCAGGAGGAAATCGCCGATCACTACATCCAGCTGCTGCAAATCAAGACCGCCAGCCGCGAGACGCCCATCAAGCAGCTGTCCGGCGGCAACCAGCAGAAGGCCATTCTGGGCCGCTGGCTGGCCACCGACCCCGATTTCCTGATTCTGGACGAGCCCACCCGCGGCATCGACGTGGGCACCAAGACGGAAATCCAGAAGCTCATTATCAAACTGGCCCAGGAGGGCAAGAGCATCCTGTTCATCTCCTCGGAAATCGAGGAAATGATCCGTACCTGTAACCGGATGGCCGTCCTCCGCGACGGCGCCAAGGTCGGCGAGCTGGACGGCGAGCTGACGCAGGAGCGCGTGATGAAAGCCATTGCAGGAGGTAGCAAAGTTTGAAACAAAGCGATAGCCGAAGCAGAAGGAAAAAGGGCGCAAAAACACAGCCGCAGGGACTGCGGGAAAAAACGATATGGAAGAGGGTCTCAACCTGACTCGACGGCCAGTTCGTCCTTGAAAATATAGCCCCGCTTGCGAAGTAGAGCCAGGCCCTCCGCCTTGGAAATAACAACGGAATGCTCCGTCAGCTTGTCGGCAAGATAACCCTTTGCGGAATAAGGCTCCAGCTTGGACAGGACGTTCCAGATAGCGGTCAGAAGCATCCGGCATACAGCGATAATCGCTTTCTTGTGCCCACGGCGGGCTTTGATTCTGCGGTAGCGTTCCCTGCATTCAGGGTGCCTGTCGGATTTTATGACGGCATTTGCTATTTGAACCAGCAGAGGCTTCAAATAGCAGCCAGCTCTGGAGATTCGTGTGGACTTCACTTTCTTATTGCTCTGGTCATTTCGAGGACAGCATCCAGCCCAGGAAGCCAGGTGCTTTGCAGAGGGAAATACCGACATATCAACGCCGATCTCGGAGATAAGGGCCACAGCCGTCAGCGGAGCGGCGGCAAAGCCAGGAACCGTGCGGATCAATTCCAACTGGTAAGGATAGGGCTCAGCAAGCCGGAGGATTTCAGCTTCGATACGCTCCCTGTGCGCATTCAGTTGGTCGATGTGCAGCAGGCATTCCTTGAGTTTGGCTGCCTGTTCACGGGATACCACCCCGTCCACAGCAGCTTGGATTTCCTCAACAGGATGCTTGCAGCGCCGGTGGATAAACGGAGTCACATCAAACTGCTCACCAGGATGCTCCAAAATGTACTGGATAATGGAGCGTGAGGATTTTCCAAACACGTCAGAAAACACATCATCCAGCTTCAGATTGGAAACGGTGAGGCAGTTTTGGGCGCGGTTCTTCTCTCCGGTCAGCATATTGGTGAGCTTCACACGGTAGCGCATCAGGTCACGGAGCTGGCGGATGTCCGGCGGTGGGATAAAGCTGGGCTTGACCATGCCGCACATATACAGGTCGCAGATCCACTTGGCGTCCTTGCGGTCGGTTTTGTTGCCCTTCTGCGGTTTCGTGTATTTCGGGTGCGCCAAGGTGACCCAACAGGTCTTTTCAAGGATATTGAATACAGGAATCCAGTATTTCCCTGTGGATTCCATGCAGACATCCGAGCAGGAGTATTTCGCAAGCCAGTCAGCCAGATCCCTCAGTCCGTTGGAAAACGAGGAAAAGCGAGCCTGCTTGTACTCTGTCCGGCCATTGGAATCCGTGATACCGATACAGGCAAATATCCAGGTTTTGTGAATGTCCAGTCCACAGCAGTTTTTGCGGAGAATTTTGAAAGCCATTTGCCTCCCTCCAGACACAGTGTTTGGGGAGGTTCGGCAGGGACTGGCCACCCGGCAAAATCGAGTCGATTTGAAAGAGATAAGTTTACGGGCTGCTGTCATGCGCCATTCGTTGATGCCTTAACGGGTGGCCGAACCATATAGAAATGCGGGGTTGCCGTTATACAGCCCCGCCACTCACCTCCACGGTCTCTGTAGTATACCGAGCACTCCCGTGAACAGTATAGCAAACATCAATTTCAGGCGAAAGCACCTGCGTTTCATAACCCCGTCGGTGCCTTTCGCAGAAAGGCGGATTATAGGAATGAACACCTTACGAAAAGCCACACGGCAGCAGCTGTTTCTGCCCATCGTGTGCGTCATCCTGGTGCTGGCCGTCAATATGTTCTATGACGCAGCCCGTGGCGCAGGCATCTTCAACTTCTTTCACATCTATATTCAGAACGACCTGCTGCAGGGCCGTCTGATTAACATTCTCAACCGCGGCAGTGAGGTGGCCATCCTGGCCATCGGCATGACCCTGGTGGTGTCGGCCTCCTCCGGTACCGATATTTCCGTGGGCTCGGTCATGAGCCTCTGCGCTTCCTTCTGCTGCATGCTCATCGCCGGTTTCGGCGTGTCCAGCGTGGAGAGCGCCGACCAGTTTGCCATGCCCATCGTGGTGGGCCTCATCGGCGCCCTGGCTATGGGCGTTCTGTGCGGCATCTTCAATGGTTCCCTGGTGGCCTATCTGGGCATTCAGCCCATGGTGGCGACGCTGATCCTCTGGTCCGCCGCCCGCGCCATCGGCCTGCTGCTGTGCAACAACCTGATCGTCTATATCCGCGTGCCGGAGTTCGGCATCTACGGCGGCTACATCGGCTGCGTGCCCACGCCCATCATCATTGCCGCCGCCTGTGTGCTGGTGGTGTCCCTGGTGCTGAAAAAGACGGCCATGGGCCTGTACATCCAGTCTGTAGGCATCAACAAGAAGGCCAGCCGCATTGCCGGTCTGAATTCCCGCAAGATCATCTTCATCTGCTACCTGCTCTGCGGCCTCTGCGCCGGTATTGCCGGTATCGTGGCCTCCAGCCGTATCACCAGCGCCGACTCCAACAACATCGGCCTGAACATGGAACTGGATGCCATTCTGGCCGTGGCCCTGGGCGGCAACAGCCTGGGCGGCGGTAAGTTCAACCTGGCCGGCTCCATCATCGGCGCCTACACCATCCAGGCCATCACCACCACCATGTATAACCTGGGCGTGTCCACAGAGGTTACCCCTGTGTTCAAGGCCATCATCGTCATTCTCATCGTCGCCATCCAGGCGCCCCCCGTCAAGGCCTGGTTCAAGAAGCACAGCGCAGCCAAGGCTGCCAAGAAGGAGGTGGCCCGCGTATGAAAGCGCCCGCCAATGCCATCAAGCGCCGCAGCGGTTCCATCAACGGTCATACCCTGCTGATGCTCATTACCATTGTTCTCTTTATCCTGCTCTACGCCGGCGGCTGCATCGCCTACGCCGACAAAAACTTCACCCGTGTGCAGACCTTCCTCAACATCCTGCGTTCCAGCGCGGGTCTGATCTGTGTCACCTGCGGCATGACCTGCGTCATGCTCACCGGCGGCATCGACATCTCCGTGGGCTCTCTGATCGCCCTGGACTGCATGATTCTGGCGATGGGTATGGGCGACTGGGGTTTCAGCGCCGTCACCTCCATGGCCCTTGTTCTGGTGCTGGGCGTTGTCTTCGGCCTGTTCCAGGGCTTCTGTGTGGGCTATTTGCAGATTCAGCCCTTTATCGTCACCATGGCCGGTATGTTCTTTGCCCGAGGCATGACCGCGGTCATCTCCACCGATCAGCTGTCCATCACCGCCGAGAGCAGCCAGTGGTTCTATGATCTGGCCAACTACCGTATCTACCTGCCCTTCGGCGGCTATGTAAACAAGGCCGGTAAAATGGTCATGCCCTACATCGGCTGGGGCGTCGTGGTGGCCTTTGTGGTCCTCATTGCCATTTTCCTGATCCTGCGGTATACTCGCTTCGGACGCTCCCTATACGCGGTGGGCGGCAACGAGCAGTCCGCGGCCATGATGGGTCTGAACGTCAAGAAGACCAAGATGATGGCCTATGTGCTGGCCTCCTTCCTGTGCTCCATCGGCGGCATCTGCTACGCCATGAACACCATGTCGGCCAATGTCAACCAGGCCACAGGTCTGGAAATGGACGCCATTTCCTCCTGCGTCATCGGCGGCACCCTGCTGACCGGCGGTGTGGGCAACGTGCTGGGCTCTCTCTTCGGCGTGCTCATCAACGGCACCATCTCCAGCATCGTGCAGACCAACGGCAAGCTGGCCAGCTCCTGGCCCAACATTCTCACTGCCATTCTGCTGTGCTTCTTCATCGTCCTGCAGAGCGTCTTTGCCATCCTGAAGGATCGGAAGAAATAATCTAGGAGGATTATCATGCAAGTGCAAGAACTCATCGCCAACGGCGGCGCGTATCTGGGTCTGGAGCTGGGCTCCACCCGTATCAAGGCCGTGCTCATCGATAACGACCACCAGGTGGTGGCCACCGGCAGCTACGGCTGGGAAAACCGCTATGAGGGCGGCTACTGGACTTACCATCTGGAGGATGTGTGGGCCGGTATCCAGGCGGCTTATACGGAACTGGCCGCCGATGTGAAAAAGCAGTACGGCGTCACCCTGACCAAGCTGGCCGGTATGGGATTCTCCGCCATGATGCACGGCTATCTGCCCTTTGACAAGGACGGCGCCCTGCTGGCTCCCTTCCGCACCTGGCGCAATACCACCACCGGCCCTGCCGCTGAGGCGCTGAGCAGCCGGTTCCACTTCAATATTCCCCAGCGCTGGAGCATCGCCCATCTGTATCAGGCCATGCTCAATGGGGAGGAGCATGTAGGCTCCATCGACTTCCTGACCACTCTGGCCGGTTACGTCCACTGGAAGCTCAGCGGCAAGCGTGTCCTGGGCGTGGGCGATGCCAGCGGCATGTTCCCCATTGACAGCACCACCGGCGACTATGACGAAACCATGGTGCAGAGCTTTGATGCCCTGGCCGCCGAGGGTGGCTACGGCTGGAAGCTGCGCAATCTGCTGCCGCAGGTCCTGTCCGCCGGTGAAGATGCCGGCTGTCTGACGGAGGAGGGCGCCAAGCTGCTGGACGTCAGCGGCAACCTCCAGGCCGGAATCCCCATGTGTCCCCCCGAAGGCGATGCCGGAACCGGCATGGCCGCCACCAACGCCGTGGCCGAGCGCACCGGCAACGTGTCCGCCGGTACCTCCATCTTTGCCATGATCGTTTTGGAAAAGGCCCTGTCCAAGGTCTATCCCGAGATCGACATGGTCACCACCCCCGACGGCAAGCCCGTGGCCATGGTCCACTGCAACAACTGCACCAACGAGATTAACGCCTGGGCCAAGCTGTTTGCCCAGTTCCAGGAGGCCATGGGCCAGACGGTGGATATGAACAAGCTGTTCACCACCATGTTTGAGTCCGCCCTCCAGGGCGACGCCAACGGCGGCGGTCTGGTGCTGTACAACTACCTGTCCGGCGAACCCATCACCGGCCTGGAGGAAGGCCGTCCCCTGTTTGTCCGCGGCCCCGAGAGCGAGTTCAGCTTTGCCAACCTGATGCGTACCCAGCTGTATTCTGCGCTGGCGACGTTGAAGCTGGGCATGGATATTCTGAGCGGGGAGCAGGTGGCCGTGGACCGTCTGCTGGGTCACGGCGGCTTCTTCAAGACCCCCGTTGTCGGCCAGCGCATGATGGCCGCCGCGGCCAACGCCGCCGTCTCCGTCATGGAGACCGCCGGTGAGGGCGGCCCCTGGGGCATGGCGGTCCTGGCAGCCTACGCCGGACGCAAGAGCCAGGGTCAGACCCTGGACAACTATCTGGACACCTGTGTGTTTGCAGGTCAGAAGGTTACCACCGTAGAGCCCCAGGCCGAGGATCTGGCCGGCTTCATCGCCTTTATGGAGCGCTACCGCGCCAATTTGTCCGTGGAGCGGGCAGCGGTGGAACACTATACAATCTGAAATCTGAGCAAAAGCGATATTGCAAAGGAGCAAATTCCCCATGAAAAATTACGAGTTTTGGTTTGTTGTCGGCAGTCAGTTCCTGTACGGCCCCGAGGTCCTGGAGACCGTGGCCAAGCGTGCCGCCGAGATGGTTGAGAAGATGAACGCTTCCGGCAAGCTGCCCTACAAGCTGGTCTATAAGGTCACCGCCAAGACCAACCAGGAGATTGCCGAGGTGGTCCGCGAGGCCAACTACGACAAGAACTGCGCCGGTATCATCACCTGGTGCCACACCTTCTCCCCCTCCAAGATGTGGATTAACGGCTTTGTGAACCTGCAAAAGCCCTATTGCCACTTCGCCACCCAGTACAACCGGGAGATTCCCAACGACGAGATCGACATGGACTTCATGAACCTGAACCAGGCCGCCCACGGCGACCGGGAGCACGGCTTCATTGCCGCCCGTCTGCGGATGCCCCGCAAGGTCATCGCCGGTTACTGGCAGGATGATGACGTCCAGGAGCGTCTGGGCAGCTGGATGCGTGCCGCTGTGGGCGTGGCCTTCTCCAAGGAGCTGAAGGTCATGCGCTTCGGCGACAACATGCGGGAAGTCGCCGTCACCGAGGGCGACAAGGTCGAGGTCCAGGCCAAGCTGGGCTGGCGGGTCAACACCTGGCCTGTGGGCAAGCTGGTGGAGACCATGAACGCCGTCACCGAGGCTGAGATTGACGAACTCATGGAGACTTACAAGAAGTCCTATGACATTGCCACCGACAACATCGACTCCATCCGCTACCAGGCCCGCGAGGAAATCGCCATGAAGAAGATGCTGGACGCCGAGGGCTGCATGGCCTACTCCAACACCTTCCAGGACCTGTACGGCATGCGTCAGCTGCCCGGTCTGGCTTCCCAGCACCTGATGGCGCAGGGCTACGGCTACGGCGGCGAGGGCGACTGGAAGGTTTCCGCCATGACCGCCATCATGAAGGCCATGGGCGAGAACGGCAACGGCGCTTCCGCTTTCATGGAGGATTACACCTACCATCTGGAGAAGGGCAACGAGTACAGCCTGGGCGCCCACATGCTGGAGGTCTGCCCCTCTGTGGCCGCTGACCGTCCCCGCATCGAGGTCCATCCCCTGGGCATCGGCGACCGGGAAGACCCGGCCCGTCTGGTGTTCGAGGGCAAGCCGGGCGACGCCATTGTCGTCAGCCTCATCGACATGGGCGGCCGTCTGCGCCTGATCTGCCAGGATATCCACTGTGTCAAGCCCATTATGCCCATGCCCAACCTGCCCGTGGCCCGGGTCATGTGGAAGGCGGAGCCCAACCTGACCACCGGCGTCGAGTGCTGGATCACCGCCGGCGGCGCCCACCACACGGTCCTCAGCTACGACGTCACCGCCGAGCAGATGAAGGACTGGGCCACCATGATGGACATTGAATTTGTTCACATCACCAAGGATACCACTGTGGAGTCCCTGGAGCACGAGCTGTTCCTCAACGACCTGGCCTGGAAATTGAAATAATCTCTGAATACTGCTACAATGGGCCTGTTATCAAGCAGGCCCATTGTTATCGCAATGTGTGTGTATGGAATTGGAGGATAAAAGTATGTTGGAAGCACTGAAAGAACAAGTCTGTAAGGCCAATCTGGAGCTGCCCAAGCATGGCCTGGTCACCTTCACCTGGGGCAACGTCTCCGGCGTGGACCGGGAGCAGGGGCTCATGGTCATCAAGCCCTCCGGCGTCAGCTATGAGAATATGACCGCCGAGGATATGGTCGTGGTCCGCCTCAGCGACGGCGCTGTGGTGGAGGGCAAGTGGAAGCCCTCCAGCGACACCGACACCCATCTGGCCCTGTACAATGCCTTCCCGGCCCTGGGCGGCATCGTCCATACCCACAGCCGTTGGGCAACTTCTTTTGCCCAGGCCGGTAAGGGCGTTCCCGCCTTCGGCACCACCCAGGGCGACTATTTCTATGGAGAGATTCCCTGCACCCGGAAGATGACCCCCGAGGAGATCGGCGGCAAGTATGAGCTGGAGACCGGCAACGTCATCATTGAAACGTTCAACAGCCGCAAGATTGACCCGGCCCAGGTGCCTGCCGTTCTCGTCTATAGCCACGGTCCCTTTGCCTGGGGCAAGGACGCCATGGACGCCGTCCATAACGCCGTGGTCCTGGAGGAGGTCTCTTTCATGGCGTTCCACGCCATGGCTTTGACCCCCGGCCTGTCTCCCATGCAGCAGGAGCTGCTGGACAAGCACTATCTGAGAAAGCACGGACCCGGTGCCTACTACGGCCAGGGCTGAGGAGGAACGGCTATGGAACGCAAGGCTTTTGGCATTCTGCCCGACGGCCGGACCGTGGAGGAATTGACCATCCACGGCGGCGGCCTGACGGCCTCCATTCTCACCTGGGGCGGCATCCTGCGGACCCTGTGGGTACCCACCAAGGACGGCTCCACGGTGGACGTGTTTCTGGGTATGGACACGGTGGGGGACTACTTGCAGCAGGATAAATACCTGGGCGCCCTCATCGGCCGCTATGCCAACCGCATCGGCGGGGCCAGCTTCGACCTGGGCGGTAAGATTTATCCCCTGGCGGCCAACGACGGCCCCAACAGCCTCCACGGTGGCCCCGGCGGTTTTGACCGGCAGATGTGGACCGTGGAGAACCAGACCGAGGATTCTGTAACTCTGACCCTGGAAAGCCCCGATGGCCAGGAGGGCTACCCCGGAAACTTGAGTGTCCGGGTGGTGTATCTGCTGGATGGCGACGGCCTGCATATCCGCTATGAGGCAACCACCGACGGCGATACCATTTGTAATCTGACCAACCACGCCTATTTCAATCTGAGCGGCCACAGCAGCGGCCCGGTGACGGATCAGGAGATTCAGATTTTTGCCGACCGCTATACGCCCACGTTGCCAGGCTCCATTCCCACCGGTGAGATTGCCCCGGTGGACGGCACGCCCATGGACCTGCGGGTGTCCCAGCCCATGGGACTTCATGCCGACGACGACTTTGCCCAGCTGAAACTGGCCGGCGGCTATGACCACAACTGGGTCATCAACGGCCACGACGGAACGCTGCGTCCGGCGGCCCGGGCCGTGAGCCATGAGACCGGTGTGGTCCTGGAGACTCGGACCACGCTGCCGGGTATCCAGTTCTACGGCGGCAACTACCTGGACCATTGCCCCCGCGGCAAGGGCGGCGCACCTTATGCCGCCCGCTGGGGTTTCTGCCTGGAGACCCAGTTCTTCCCCGACAGCCCCAACCATGCCAACTTCCCCAGCGCCGTTTTGAAGGCCGGGGAGACGTACCGCAGTGAGACGGTCTACCGCTTCTCTGTAGAATAACGTATGATAAAAAATCAACGCCCCGACGGCAGTCGGGGCGTTGTGCGTTTTTCAGATGCGGATCAGCTCATACTGATCGGTACCCAGGCCGATTTTCACGCCGTGGTCGATCTGGCCCCGCCAGTTGGTGTTGGGGTGGCTGGCCGTGAACACATCTTCAATAGACGGGTCGCCGTGGTCGTCGATCCAGGTGTTTTGCAGTCTCGGCTGAGCCAGCACCGCATCGCAGCAGGCTTTGTCGATGGCCACCGGGTCAAAGCTGGCGAACATGCCCACATCCGGTACAATGGGGGCGTCGTTTTCCGCGTGACAGTCGCAGTTGGGGGACACGCTGTTGACCAGAGTGATGTGGAAGTGCGGACGGCCGTCCACCACAGCCTTGGTATACTCGGCAATTTTGCCGTCGAGAATCTCGCACGTTTCGTCGTGGGGCGACACAATGGCGTCCACGGGACAGACGCCGATGCAGCGGCCACAGCCCACGCACTTGTCGTGGTCAATGAACATCTTGCCGTTGTCCTGGAGCTGCGGAGCGTCGTGGGCGCAGATCTTCTGGCAGCTGCCGCAGCCCACACAGTCGTCGGTGGTGTTGGGCTTGCCGGCGTTGTGCATGGCCATCTTGCCGGCCCGGCTGCCGCAGCCCATGCCCAGGTTCTTCATGGCGCCGCCGAAGCCCGTCATCTCATGGCCCTTGAAGTGGTTCAGAGAGATGACAATGTCGGCATCCATAACGGCCCGGCCAATGCGGGCGGTCTGCAAATACTGGCCGCCTACAATGGGAACCTCCACATCGTCGGTGCCCTTGAGACCGTCGCCGATGATGACGGGACATCCGGTGGTGATGGTGTTGAAGCCGTTCATCTCCGCCGCCATCATGTGGTCCACGGCATTTTTCCGGCCGCCCACATACAGGGTGTTGCAGTCCGTCAAAAAGGGCTTGCCGCCCAGGTCCTGGATGAACTCCGCAACAGCCCGCACATAGTTGGGCCGCACATAGGCCAGGTTGCCCGGCTCACCGAAGTGCAGCTTGATGGCCACATACTGATTGGTGAAGTCGATGGTGTCCATACCGGCCGTGGCCAGGAGGCGCTTGAGCTTTTGCAGCAGATTCTCATCGCTGCTGGTGCGGAAATCCGTAAAATATACCTTGGCTTTTTCCATGGGAATAACCCCTCCGTATTATAAAGAATCGATACTACTATGGTAGCCAAAAAAAGTGGCGTTGTCAACGGAAACGGCGGAGGACCAGCCTCCGCCGCGTATCATATATCTTACATTTTTCCGCTGCGCACCGCCACCAGCTGTGCCGCGATGGACAGGGCCACTTCCTCCGGCGTCTCGCCGCCGATGGGCAGGCCAATGGGGGACCACACCCGGGCAATGTCCGTATCGGTAAAGCCCTGCTCCCGCAGCAGCTTGTTGGTCATGGCGATCTTGCTGCGGCTGCCGATGCAGCCGATATACCGGGCGGGAGTCTTGAGGACCTGGGAGAGAATTTCCCGGTCGCTCTGGTGGCCTGGCGTCATGACCACCACATAGTCCTCTTCCGTGATGGTCACCCGTTCCAGCACTCGGTTATAGTTGCCGATGTAAAGTTTGGCCGCCTGCGCAAAGGCCGGAGCTTCCACGGCGTGGGGGCGGCTGTCATAGACCACCGTACGGAAATGGACCGTATGCAGCAGGGGCACCAGCGCCTGGGCCACATGGCCGCCGCCAAAGACGTACACCGTACCGGGGATCGTCAGGGGTTCGCTGTACAGGGTGGGGGTCAAAACCGACTGGGGCGCCAGCAGGGGCTCCACAGGACCGTCCAGGGAAAGAAATTTCAATTCCCCGTCCTCATAGAGCCCCATGGCCGGAGCGTCCAGCCGCGTCAGCAGCCACGCCTTGCCGCCGGCGTCCAGACGGGCGCACACGGCATCCAGCAAAGGCAAGCTCTCGCTGCCCATGGGCTGGAAATATACCGTCACCTTGCCGCCGCAGACCATACCCAGGTCCGTCTTGTCGTGGTTGCTCAGATCAAAGTGGTACTGTCCCGTTTCCTCGCCCCGGAGGAAGCCCCGGGCGATCTCTGTGGCGCGGAATTCCACCGCGCCGCCGCCGATGGTGCCCACGGTGCTGCCGTCGTCAAAGACGGCCATTTTTGCCCCGGCTCCACGGGGCGTGGAGCCGCTGCTGGCAATGATACTGCACAGGACCGCCTGGTCTCCGGCGGCCACCCGGTCCCGCAGGGTGTGAAACATCTGCTGCATATGGTTACCCCTCCAGTTTTCCGATGGAATTGGCCACCAGGGCCTCATACTGCTCCGTGGTCAGATCGCAGTGGTAGAACAGGTCGAAATATTTCGTCACTTCCTCCTGCAAATTGTAGTCGATATCGTCGGGATACAGCACCGCGCCCATCCACAAAAGGCCCAGGTACCGCTGGACCGAGGGCGGGAAGCCCATCCAGTTGTAGGGACCCATGGGGGCCTCGTAATACCGGCCCGTCTGAATGGCTGTCATCTGGGCGTAGCCGTCGTTCTCCGCCACCGTGTCATAGATGCTGTCGGGGGCAAAGAGCAGAACTTCCGGATTCCACACCAGAAGCTGCTCCATGGAGACCTCGTTGCCGGTGCCCTTGGAAGAGGGGGATTCCACCACGGCCACATTGTTGGTCATCAGGTCCAGCAGCTCCGCGTGGTAGGAGCCCTGGGCAATGACATTGAGGCCCTGGCTGCCGGTGACGTACAGCACGTCCACCTTGTCCACGGAGGCGGCCAGCGCTTCGGCACGGGCGTAGGTGTCCTCACAGTAGGCGGCCAGAACCTCGGCCTCGTCGGCCCGGTTCAGCAGCTTGCCCAGCTGGCGGTAGGCGTCGCCCATGGTCTTGGTGGTGGCGGAGATGTGGACAAAGGGAACGCCGGTCTGCTCCTGCAACGTGTCCAGGTCCTCCACCACCGTGCCCTTGGGCTCGCCCACGTCAATGACCACCTCCGCGCCGCTGGCCAGCAGCGCTTCACCGTTCATGGCCTCCTGACCGCCGTACAGCTGGCCCAGCAGGGGCAGATTATAGTATTCCGTATCCAGGAATTGGGCGGCGCTGTCGTCCCACTCGTTGGCAATGCCCACCAGCAGATCAGGGCACAGGGCGAACAGTACGATCTGGGCCATGGGGCCGGAGACGGCCACCTTGGTGATGTTGGCCGGGACCGTCACCGTGCGGCCAACGCTGTCGGTAAACTCCACCGTCCCGGCGGCATCGTCGGCGGGAGCGGTGGTCTCTGCCGTGGTGGGGGCGGTCTCCTCCGTAGCGGCGTCCTGGGACGGGGTCTCCGGCTGCTCTGCTGCCGGGGCGGCACAGCCGCTCAGAAGCAGCAGGGCCAGAAACAGGGAAAGAATGCGTTTTTTCATGGGGTTCCTCCAATCTCCGGAATGTCCGGTGCGTGCAATATGGTGATGACATAGGTGGTGGGAGAGGGGTAATACAGGGGAAAGGTATCGTCCTCCCGCCGCTCCAGCCGGGGCAGCACCGTCTCCACCGTCACGGTGGACGTGTCGCCGCTGCGGTCGTAGATACGGAAAAACAGCACCGCATCGTCGAGACTGCGGAAGGGCTGGCCCTTATCCACAGTCACCTCTGTCTGGGAATAGGGGATGGAAAGGGCGTCCAACCGCTCGATCAGCCGCCCCGGCGACAACCGGCGGCGGCCGCCGCCCAGACTGAAGGCATGGTTTTGCGTGGCCTTCTGGACCACGGCAACCTTGCCGCGGCACTGACGGCGGGCCGCTGCTAAAATCTCATCGGGCTGTCCAAAGGAACAGAACACCATGGCCCCATAGGGCGTGTCCGTCCGACGGGACAGAATATCCGTGTGTAAAATTTCCGGTTGGTCACCCTGACGCCGCCGTTCCAAGGCCGCCAGGGCGTCCGATGACAGATCAGCGGCGACGACGCGGGAAAACTGTTTCGTCAAGGCCAGGGACAGACCGCCCACGCCGCATCCGGCGTCGCAGATCTCGTCTCCCGGTATCAGCTGACGCAGAGCGGTGGCCAGAGTATCCGTCGCGCCGTTGTAGTCCTCGGCGTCCACCATAAAGCGGATCATGTCCGGTGTCCAGCGGAACATGGACCGGCGCACCGGAGCAATGAGCACACCGTCGTCGGTGTCCAGGAACCGGGCCGGGACGCCGTACAGCTGCCGCAGCAGAGCCGGGGTCACCGCCTCCCGGGGCGGGCCGTCGGCCACAATGCGGCCCCCGTCCAAAGCCACAACGCGGCTGGCATACAGCATGGCCTGCTGGGGGTTGTGGCAGGAAAGTAGGATGGTATAGCCTTGCCAGGATAAGGAGGCGATCTGCTCCAGCACCCGGACCTGATTGCCGAAATCCAGCGCTGAAGTGGGTTCGTCAAGAATCAGGATTTTGGCCTCCTGGGCCAGGGCGCGGGCCAGCAGGACCAACTGCTGTTCGCCGCCGGAGAGCTGGGAAAAGTTCCGTCCTGCCGCGTCCTCCATATGGAGCTTGGACAGGGCCTCCATGGCCAGCTGCCGTTCCCTGCGGCCCGGCGCGGCAAAGGCGCCCAGGCGGTGGTTGGTCCCCATGAGCACTACATCCAGCACGGTGTAGGCAAAGGCCGGGTGGTGGGCCTGGGGGATGTAGGCAATGCGTTCCGCCCGCTGCCGGGGGGACCAGGAAGCAAGGTCCTGGCCGTCCAGCGTCACCCGGCCCGTGTAGCCGTCCAGCAGACCCAGGAGACAGCGGAACAGCGTTGTTTTGCCGGCGCCGTTGGCGCCCAGCAGAAAAATCAGCTCGCCGGGACCGGCAGACAGGTTGACACCGTCGAGAATGCGGCGGTCGCCGTAGGAAAAAGAGATGGATTCCAGATTCAGCATACGTCGTCCCTCCCGCCCCGCAGCAGCAGTACCAGGAAAAAGGGCGCGCCCAGCACTGCCGTCAGAATACCGATGGGAATTTCGACTGCCAGCAGATTTCTCGAAAGGTCGTCCACCAGCAGCAGAAACAGCGCTCCGGCCACCATGGACGCGGGCAGCAGGGCCCGGAAGTTGCTGCCCACCAGACGGCGGCACAGATGGGGCATGACCAGACCCACCCAGCCGATCATACCGCTGACGGCGATGGAAGCGGCGGTCATCAGGGTGGCGCAGAGGACCACCAGCAGCCGCAGCCGCCCCGGATGGACGCCCAACGCTCTGGCTTCCTCCTCCCCCAAAGTCAGCAGATTGATTTTCCACCGCAGCAGCACCAGAGGAATCATCCCCAGGGCCATGACGGGGGCAATGCGCCACACTTCGTTCGTGGTGGTGCCGTTGAGACTGCCCAGGAGCCAGTACGTGATGGCCGGCAATTGATTGTTGGGGTCCGCCACCAGTTTTACATAGGAGGTGCCGGCGCTGCACAGGGAACTGATGACCATGCCGCAGAGGACCAGATTGAGAATCCGGCTGCCGGGAGCCCGGCGGCCCACGGCGTAGACCAAAGCCACAGTGCCAATGGCGCAGAGAAAGGACACCAATGTGATAGCGTTATGGGTCAATCCCAGAAGAATGGCAATGGCTGCGCCCATAGCCGCGCCGGAGGACGCGCCCAGGACGTCCGGCGACGCCATGGGATTTTGAAAGACACCCTGATAGGCAGCGCCCGCCCCGGAGAGACAGGTGCCCACCAGACAGGCCATGAGAATCCGAGGCAGCCGCAGATTCCAGATGGAGGTGACCATATTGGCGTCCCAGGTGGGCTCCCAGTGAAAAATGGGGTCCGTCAGAATTTTGTAGGACCGGACCATCCCCACGCCGTAGCGGCCCAGGGCAATGGACAGAAAGACCAGGGCCAGCAGCAGCGCCCACAGGAGAATCAGAACGCGGAGTTGACGTTTCATGGAGTCACCGCCTTGTCCAGCAGCCGGATCAGGTGGCCGGGCAGACCGTCGCGGCTGGCTTCCGTCACCGATAACAGCAGGGCATTGCGACCGGCGAATTGGCCCCAGAAAGGGCAGTCGGCCCGCTGGCGTACCACCGCCAACACCAGAGGACTTCGGTCCATCAAGGCCAGGACGGCGGCGGTAAAGGCGGGGGAGCGGGCCTCCAGAAACCCCAGCTCATCCAGCAGCGTCACCACACCGGGACGCAGTTCCGCCGCCGCCTGGTCAAAGGCGTGGGGAACGGCTGCCGCGCCCTGTTCCGTCCGGCGGGCCACGGTCCGCTCGGTGCCGTCGTGGAGCAGCCGCAGCCGCAGTTCATCCCCCGCCCATCGGGTGGTAAAACCGCCCAGGGACAGGGGACGAGCCGCCAGGGCTTTCGTCAATACGGTGGTTTTGCCCACCTGTACGGGGCCGGTCAATAGGAGTTCCAATCACTCACCGCCTGTTCAATCGTGATACTGAATTGAGAATAACACAGGGGACAGGCGGTGTCAACCAAACAAAAATGCAGGGTTTTGTTCGTCAAAAAACTGCCAAACGGATGTGACAGAGCAGCAAGGGAAGTGTGTGGGGGACAAAACTCCCGCGCATTAACTGCAGAACACCGAAAATTCAACTTTTTTCAGTTGAATTTCCACCACAACTTGTAAAAACACCTGTTTGACAAGCTGAAACGGGAGCGCCGCAGCGCTCCCGTTTCAGGATTTTTTCAGAAGCCGGATATCGTTTCCGGCGAAGAGCAGCAGCTCATAGGTCCCCAGGAGCCGGGAGGCGATCTGGGGTGTGTAGCGCTGGCGGATTTCGGTGGTGGTCAGATTGGTGGAGATGATGGTGGGCCGTCCGGCCATGAGCCGCCCGTTGACCAGGCTGTAGAGGGCCGACAGGGTGAACTGGGTGGTCATCTCCGTGCCCAAATCATCGAGTATCAGCAGATCACAGTGCAGATACTTGGCGGTTCCATGGCCGCCGCCGCCGAATTTCTCCGCTTCAAAATCGGAGAACACCTGTCCCGCCGTCTCATAGACCACGGCATACCCGCCGTCGGCCACGGTGCGGGCAATGGCGGCGGAGAGAAACGTCTTGCCCAGTCCCGTGCCGCCGGACAGCAGCAGGGACGGCGACTGCACCGAAAATTCCGCCGCATAGCGGCGGCATCGCTCGTAGACATGGCGCATGACAGCCCGGGGGGAGTAACCGCCCAGGTTGGCATCCTCCGTATCGGGGTACAGATCGAGACGAAAGGCGTCGAACCGCTCATTGCCGCTGAGCAGACTGGACAGCTCCTTTTTCTGCTCCTGACGGCACAACTCCGCCAGACATTCACACATGCGCTCGCCCACATATCCGGTGCCGCCGCAGACAGCGCAGATGGGCTCGGCCTTCAGATCGGCCTCGTCGATACCCTCGGATTCCAGAATCCACGCCCGTTCCCGCTGAAGCTCCAGATTGGCCTTGCGCATCTGTTCCACGGTCTGTGTGGGGTCCTCGCCCCGCCGGAACGCCGCCGTCATGACCTGGGCCACCGTGGCGCGGAGCTGCCGGTCGATTTCCCGCAGACGGGGATGGGCGTCGTAGATGGCGGAAATGCGCCGGTCGTTCTCCTGGTCCCGGTTGGCCCGTGCCGCCGCCAGACGGGCTCTGGCCCGGCGCAGCACCTGATCGGAATAGGGCATAGTGGTTCCACCTCCATGTTACTGATTCAACAGCCGCCGCAGGGCGTCCTGCTCCAGAGACCCCAGAGGCCCCTGTCCGGCGCTGCCCGCCGGGGGACGGCGGTTGTTGTTCGGATAGGCGGTCTGCTGGCTCCGCTGGTCGCCGCCTTCCACCTCCTGGACCGTGTGCAGACCCTTCTCATGCCAGGATTTCAGAATGGAATTGCAGTAGGGCCACTTCATGGCTCCGGTGTTGAGACACGTCTTTTCGTAGGCCATGGCGATGACGTCGTCGCCGAAGCCCCAGTCCAGCCACTGACGGATGTACTGTTCCTCGGCCCGGGTCAGCCGCCGGTCGCCCAGCTGGAGACGCTGCTGGACCCGCGCCACCACCGTCTGCTTTTGCAGCTGGGTCTGCATATAAAAGGCTGCGTCCTCCAAAGTATCAATGCCCTGGTCGGCCCAGTAGTAGGCCTCCTTTTCAATGGTCCGCAGAGATGGAGCACGGACCAGGCCGCGGGCCCGGCTGCGCTGGATGCAATATGTAATCAGAATCCCGATGACCTCCGTGGGCAGGCCCAGGTAGTCGTGAAGGGACAAAAGAATTTTCAATTCTTCCGTGGACAAAACCCGCCCCAGCCGCCGTTGGGCCTCGCCGACCAGCAGACTGAAGCTGTTGCCCCGTTCCGTGGCCCGCAGGACGTCGGCCTCTGTGTATACCGGCGGCTGATCCCGGACGATGGGCCGTTGCCGGGGGTCCTCCAACAGGCCCAGCTGCCGCAGAGAGGCCATGGCCCCGTCCACCCGATGGGCGGGCCAGCGGAGGGCTTCGGCGGCGGCGGCCGGGTCCGCGCCGCTGCGGAGATACAGGTACAGCAGCGCCCCGTCTCCGGAGCCTGCGCCCAACAGGCGGCGCACCTCCGAGAGAGGCAGGGACAGGACAGGTTCATTCATGGCGCTCGGCTCCTTTCCGACAAAATGGGCGAAATTTCGTATCATAGATTATACCACATCCGCCGCCCTGGTTGCAACGGGGAAACACTGGGTATTAGCACAATGCGGAGGTATCGTTCCGATACCTCCGCAGAACATGCCGTTATGAAATTACAGCCGTTTGGCAATGGCGCGGGCGGCCTGGACGCCGGAAGCGCCGGCCTGGGCCAGACCGCGGGTGATACCGGCGCCGTCGCCGATGGCGAACAGGCCCGGCAGCTGGGTCTCCAGCTCCTCGGTCAGCTGAATGCGGGCGGAGTAGAACTTGACCTCCACGCCATAGAGCAGCGTATCATAGTTGGCGGTGCCGGGGGCGATCTTGTCCAGGGCGTAGATCATCTCAATGATGTTGTCCATGTGACGCTTGGGCAGTACCAGGCTCAAATCGCCGGGCGTGGCGTTGAGGGTGGGGCGGGTGAAGGAGTGGCCCATGCGGTGCTCGTTGGTGCGGACGCCCTTAATGAGGTCGCCGAACCGCTGTACCAGAACGCCGCCGCCCAGCATGTTGGACAGAGAGGCAATGTGCTTGCCGTATGTATAGGGCTGGTTGAAGGGAGAGGTGAACCGGTTGGACACCAGCAGGGCAAAGTTGGTGTTGTTGGACCGCAGGGCCGGGTCGGCGTAGGAGTGGCCGTTGACGGTGATGAGGCCGTCCACGTTCTCCGCCACCACATGGCCGTAGGGGTTCATGCAGAAGGTGCGGACCGTGTCGCCGTACTGCTTGGTCCGGTAGAGCAGCTTGGACTCATAGACCACATCGGTGATGTGCTCGAATACCTTGGCGGGCAGCTCCACGCGAACGCCCAGGTCCACCTGGTTGTTGGTCATGTCCAGGCCCAGCTCCCGACAGCGGTCGGCGAACCACTCCGCGCCGCAGCGGCCGGGGGCGCTGACGCAAAAGCGGCAGTCCAGGGTTTCACCGTCGGCCAGGTGCAGGCAGTAGCCGCCGTCCACAGCTTCGATCTTATCCACATGGGTCTTGAAGCGGAACTCACAGTTCTGGTCCCGCAGGAATTCATAGATGTTGGTGAGGATTTTCAGATTGCGCTCGGTGCCCAAGTGCTTGCAGCGGGCCTGGAGCAGATGCAGATCGTTCTCCAACGCCTTCTTTTCGATGGCACGGGCAGCGGGGGTGTCGGTGGAGAAAATCTCCTTGGTAGCGCCGAACCGGACGTTGACGCTGTCCACATAGTCGATGAGGTCCAGCAGGTGCTGGTTGTCCAGGTAGTCGCCCAGCCAGCCGCCGAACTCTGTGGTGAAGTTGTATTTGCCGTCGGAGAAAGCGCCGGCGCCGCCGAAACCGGACATGATGGAGCAGGGCTTGCAGGAAATGCAGTCCTTGACCTTGCCGGCCACAATGGGACAGCTGCGGTGGTAGATGTCCTGGCCCATTTCCAAAATGGTGATTTTCAGATTGGGCTTCAGCTTCAGCAGTTCATAGGCTGCGTAGACGCCGGCGGTACCGGCGCCGATGATGGCTACATCGTAAGTCATGACAAAAACTCCTTTTTGTTTTTTCCAATTTGCAGACGGCGCGCTCAGCCCACCACAGTTTCCCCGGGCAGATCATCGGTGGGAGCGGCCTTGAAATATTGATCCATGACGGCCACAGCGGCCTGAGCCAGATTGCCGCCCTGGGCGCCTTTTTCCACATAGACGGCGATGGCGATCTGGGGGTCGTCCATGGGCGCGTAGCAGACAAATGCACCGTGGGCGGAGCCGGTGGAACCGTGCTCGGCGGTGCCGGTCTTGGCGCAGACGGCGACGTTGTAGTTTTTCAGATAGGTGGAAGCCGTACCTTCGGTGACGGCCAGACGCATACCCTCTCGGACAGCCGCCATGGCTTCGTCGGAGAAGGTGTAATTGTTGGCTACCACCGGCTCATTCTCCACCAGTGTTTCCGTGTAGTCGGAGGAGACAATGCGCTTTAAGAACGTGGCTTTGTACCGCTTGCCCTGGTTGGCCAGGGAGGCGGTGTAGACGGCCAGCTGCATGGGCGTAAAGCGGTTTTCCGACTGGCCGATGGCGGCGGCGATGGTGTCGGCGTCATACCAGCCGGCCAAGTCCGGGTTGTCCTTATGGACCTCGGCTTTGGTTTTCGGGTTGGCCCGGTAGCCGATGGCCTCACCGATTTCCACGCCGGTGTGCTCGCCAAGACCCAGCTGCTTGGCCACATTGTCGATGGCTGTGATGCCCGTGCGGCGGCCCACCTCGTAGAAGTAGTAGTTGCAGGACACCGACAGGGCTTCCATCATATTGATGATGCCGTGGGTGGTGCCGGTGTTGGTGTAGATCAAGCACTCAGGCTGATACGTATCAAAATAGGTGTATTTACCCAAGTCGTCGATTTCATAGAACCGACCGATGCCGGCACTGTCAATGGCGGCGATGGATGTGACCATCTTGAAGGTGGAGCCGGGCGGCATGGGGGCTTGCAGCGCCCGGTTATAGTAGGGCTTGTAGGGGTCCTCGCTGAGGGTGGCGTAATCCTCGTAGAACGTTTCCAGGGAATAGGTAGGGTAGCTGGCACAGGCAAGCACCTCGCCGGTGTTGACGTCAATGGCCACCAGCGCGCCGCCCTCGGCGTCCTGGCCCTTGCCTTTACTGTCGGTGGAGGAGGAGGAAAGACCGTGTTCCCGCAGGTCCAGAATGATCTTTTCCAGTGCTTCCTCGGCGGCGGCCTGGAGGTTGATGTCGATGGTCAGCATCACACAGTCTCCGGCCTCCGGTTCCACAGCCCAATATTCATCCAGCACCTCGCCGTCCTCATTGACTGTGGTGACTTTGGTGCCGTCGGTGCCGTGGAGCTCCGGCTCAAAGGCCACCTCAATGCCCGACTT
This sequence comes from Candidatus Avoscillospira sp. LCP25S3_F1, assembly GCF_052117125.1. Classification (NCBI taxonomy): domain Bacteria; kingdom Bacillati; phylum Bacillota; class Clostridia; order Eubacteriales; family Oscillospiraceae; genus Candidatus Avoscillospira; species Candidatus Avoscillospira sp. LCP25S3_F1. The sequence continues at coordinate 73,902 of NZ_JBQKJT010000003.1, forward strand.
ACCCACGGTGGCGTTCATGGGGTAGCCCAGATCCTTGTAGGTGGACTGGTACTCGTCGGCCCACATGGTGCCGAGATATCCCAGAATGTGGGCGGCGTATTCGGTGTTGTAGGAGCGAACTGTGGAGGTCTGCACATTGAGGCCCGGCGTAGCCAGCTCCATGATGGCCGACAGGGTATCGGTGTCGGCGTCGGCCAGCAGCGTGTAGCTTTCCAGGCCGGTGCCTTCGACGGCCAGCAGGGCCAGCTCGTAGCGCAGGCCCGTCACCAGCCGCTTCTGCTGGTCGGTCCAGTCTGAGGGGATACTGAAAATCTTTTGCAGCTCCTTCATCAGGGTCTGGGGGGACATGTCCGGGTCGAGGCCGTAGGCCGACAGGAATTTACGGAAGTTGTTCTGCCAGCTGGAGTCCAGATCGTCCAGGGTGTAGGCGTAGGGAGTGGTTTTGGAGATGGGCAGATGGTCCGCATAGTCCGCGCCCAAACTCTCGCACAGTTCACCCAGCTCCAGAAGCCGTTGGTTGGGGTCGTCGGCGTTGAGGAGGATCACCCGATTGAGCTGAATGTTGTAGCTGGCCCGGTTGGTCACCAGGACGTTGCCGTTGCGGTCCAGAATGGGGCCGCGGGCCGCCTGGACCACGGTGCGGTAGGTGTAGGAGCCGGGCTCCTGGGTGGCCTGGGACTGGAGTTTGAACAGTTGGGCGCCGTAAGCACCCACCAGGGCCAGAATCAGCATCACCGTGACAATGACGCGAAATCGTGCTTTACGTTCCATGGCGATTACCTGCCTTTGCGATCTTGCCGGTCAGCCACCAGAACAGGGGCGTGGTCAGCAGCGAAAAACCAATTTGCAGCAACAGCAGCCGGGAGGCGTCAGCGGGCATGGGGGAGCCCAGAAACAGCCGCTGGACGTAGACGACCCCTTCACAGAGGACCAGATTCAACAGACTGCCGCCGACAGCGGGCATCAGGGAGCGGGTCACATAGGCGCTGGTGATATATCCGGCCACCATGGAGCCCAGGGGCAGGAGAAACACGAACACCGCGCCGCCGGAGGCTCCCGACAGGGCCCAGAAAGCGGCGGTGATCAAAGCGAACAGCCCACCCTGTTCATGCCCCTCCCGACAGGCCACGCAGGCAGCATAGACGGGCAGCAGGCTCAGCTTGGTACCGCAGAAGGTGCGGTTGCCCAGCACCGAGGTGGACAGCAGCAGCACCAGAAGAAATCCGGCGCTGTAGAGACTCCAGCGGAGGAGATTGCGTTGGCGTTGTGTCATGGCAATCCCTCACGACTGGTAATCGGCGATGAGGAACACCTGTTCCAGATCGCCCAGGTCGGCGGCAGGGGTCAGCTTGGCGAACTTGCCGACGCCGGTCTCGTCGTGTCCGGCGTCGGAGATATAGCCCAGCAGCAGATTCTTGGGGTAGAAGGTGGAACCGGTGGTGACCACCTGATCGTTGTTTTTGAGCACTGCGCCGGAGGCCAGATAGTTCATCCGCAGCGTGCCGTCCTTGTCGTAGGAGCCCTGGACCACGCCGGTGTAGCCGGAGGCGGCGATGGAGGCGGATATCTCCATGGACGGGTCCAGAATGGTGGTCACCGTGGCCCAGGTGGGCCCAGCCTCCGTGACCATGCCCACCACCTGCCCGTAGGCTGTGACGGCGCACATACCCTCTTGAATGCCGGATTCGGTGCCGCGGGAGATGGTGCAGGCCGTTTTCCAGTTGGAGGACTCCCAACTGGTGACGTAGGCCGAACGGAACGTGAAATCCGGATGGTCCTCCTGCAGTCCCAGCAGGGCGGTCAGGTATTCGTTTTCCCGTTCATACTGGGCCACGTCCCGGGCGTCCTCTTCCAGTTCGGCCACCCGCTGCTTGAGCAGCTCGTTCTCGGCCTCCAGGGCGTCGTAGCGGAACAGATAGTCGTAGAACTGCTCCACCTGCCGCACCGCCGCCGCTGTGGCGGACCGGAAGGGCGACAGCAGCAGACCCGTGACCTGCTGGCCCAGGGTGGCGCCGTCGCTGATGACGCCCACCACCGCAAAGAGGATGGCCAGGCTCATGGCCGCGGCCAGAATCATTTTGACCCGGCCGGAAAAGAATTTTTTCAATGCGTTTGCACCTCAGAACTCAAGTTACGTCGGCCTGTCCCAGAATCTCCACGCCCAGATGGCGGAGCATGGCGCACAGGCGGCAGATGGGGAGCCCCATGACGTTGTAATAGTCGCCGTCCAGCCGTTCCACAAAGAGACCGGCTAGCCCCTGAATGCCGTAGGCGCCGGCCTTGTCCATGGGTTCGCCGGTGGCCACATAGGCGGCGATCTCCTGGTGGGACAGGGAACGGAACCAGACATGGGTTACCACCGTGTCGGTGACGGTGCGGTTTCCCCGGCGGACGGTGACGCCGGTCATCACCTGATGGTCCCGGCCCGACAGGGCCGTGAGCATGGACACGGCTTCCTCTGTGGTGCGGGGCTTGCCCAGCACCCGGTCCTCCAGGACCACCACCGTGTCGGCGGCCACAATCACGGCGTCGTCTCCGGCGGTCTCCGCAATGGCCGCGGCTTTCTGGGCCGACAGACGGGCCACCTCATCAAAGGGTTTCTTTCCGTTGTCCATGGTTTCGTCGATGTCGGCGGCCGCGACCGCGAAGGAAAGGCCCATACGGGCCAACAGCTCCCGCCGCCGGGGCGACTGGGAGGCGAGCATCAATTCCATATCAGCAGGGTTCTCCTTATCAGTAATTACATAGACCTTTAACTATAGAATTATACACGAAACGCAACAGAAAACGCAAGCCCCACAAGAAAAAACAGGGGGACCACCAACTGTCCCCCTGCGAATTACATTATTCCACGCCCCGCACGTAGAGTCCGCGGGTGTGCTGGCCGGGGTCGAAGACGCCGCCGCTCTGCCAGGCGCGGACCACCAAATCCACCTCCCTGGGATTTTCCGTGGTGAACAGCAGCCGGTGTCCCCATACGCCCAGGACGCCCAATTCCTTGCGGCGGTCCAGCAAAAACAGCTTCCGGCCGTTGAGGACCACGCTGCGGCAGGTGCCGGGGTCCGGCAGGATGGGGAACTCGGCCCCGGTCCGGTCCACCAGACTGGTGGGCTGGCCGTGGCAGTTGCAGATGCCGGTGCGGTTGCGGATGAGACAGCTCTCTGTCAGCATCAGGGGCAGACGGCCATAGACCAGCAGTTCTGTGGGCAATGCCTTGCCCAAATCCCGAATCTGGGCCAGCCGCAGTTCAAAAGAGGCCGTCAGGGAGCGGAAATGGAGCCGCCGCACCTGTTGGGCCGTCAGGGTGTTGCACACATTGAGACCAAAGTCGCCCCGCAGCTCCATACCCAGCTCCAGGGCCGTGATGATCTGCCCCAGATTGCCGATGAGGACCGTGGAGACACCCAGCTGCCGGACGGTTTCCAGCTGGCGGCGCACCTTGCCCAATTCCCGATCCCAGACCACACGGGGCAGCACGGCGCAGACCTCCGTCCGTTGGCATAACGCGACCACCCGGTCAGGGTGGTCGGCCAGTTCGCTGACAGGCACATAGAGCACCGTGGGCCGGGCTGCCAGCAGGGAAGGCGTCACCTGCTCCAGAGACCGGACCTGTACGGTCAGTACCGGACGGCCGCTGTGGGCGGGCCAGGTGTGGGCAGGGGTGTAGCTGTGGAGGGGCACCCGGGGCAGCTGACCCCGCAGGGCCGACAGCCGGATCAGTGCCTCCCGACGTAGACCGTTGACCACGCTGGCCGGAACCATCAGGCCGGGGGCCACCTGGGCCTGGACCTGACGGCAGACGTATGGGGTGCCGCCGGTTTTGGAAAGGCGCGTCGTCAGCTCCTCCTCCGTCACAGGATGGCTGATGGCCTGTTGGGGCACAGGGCCTTCGGCCCGGCACACATGGCCGGACCAGTCCGCCACCAGCAGCGTCACCGGGCGGCCCGGCTGCACGTCGATCTGGAACCGCACCGGCACCCGGGATACCTCACCGGTTTCGTAGGTGGCGCGGGCTTTGGCCAGCAGTTGTTTATCCTCCCGCTCGCCGGTGCGGATGCCCAGCATGGAGCGGTCCACCTGATCCCGCAGATATCCATCGGTGAAGCCTTGGCGGGAGAAGATGCCCTGGAGCTCCTCCAGGTCCTTGCGGGAAACGGGCTTGCCGTCCAGGGCCGCCCGGTAGATGCGGGTCACCACGGCCACATATTCCGGCCGCTTCATGCGGCCCTCCAGCTTCAGGGAGTGGACGCCCATGGCTTCCAGCTTCAGAAGGTGCTCAATGGCGCAGTTATCCTTGAGACTCAGGGGGTACTGCTGCTGATAGCGGCCATAGCCGCAGGGGAGACGGCAGGGCTGGGCGCACTGGCCCCGGTTGCCGCTGCGCCGTCCGATGACGGCGGAAAAGTAACACTGGCCGGAATAACACATACAGAGGGCGCCGTGGCCGAAAACTTCGATTTCCACGGGGCTTTCCCGGCAGATGGCGGCGATTTCGCTTTCCGGCAGCTCCCGTGCCAGGACCACCCGGCTGCATCCCAGCTTGGCGGCCAGCTTGACGCCGTCCAGGTTGTGAATGCTCATCTGGGTGCTGGCGTGGACCTCCACCGTAGGGGCAATTTCCCGGCACATGGAAACCAGGCCCAGGTCCTGGACAATAAAGGCGTCCACACCCAGCTGGGCGGCCCGGCGAATCAACTCCGCCGCTTCGGGCAGCTCCCGGTCAGAGGCCAGGGTGTTCAGCGTCAGGTGGACCCGGACGCCGCGAACGTGACAGTAGGTGACGGCCTCCCGGAGGTCGTCCAGGGTGAAATTCCGGGCGCCCATGCGGGCGTTAAAGCCGCCGGCGCCCAGATAAACGGCGTCCGCGCCGTTCTGGACCGCAGCCCGCAGGGCGTCCATGGAGCCGGCGGGGGATAACAATTCGATCATCTATCTCAACCTCTCATACAGAGAACAACAGGGGTTCTGGAATATGTCAACCAGTATACCATATTTAGTAGCTGGAGAAAAGAGAAGGCACAAGAAAAAGTTTACATAAAATCAGAACGGTCTTTCAGCAAAAACTTACAAACGCCCTGCCGTCCGCCCTTTACAAGAACCGGGAAAATGGGGTATGATAAGAGCAATCTGGCTCGATCAAAAGGAGGATGCGCCATGCATCACGGATATCTTTCCTGCGCCTGCGCCGCCCCGGCTCTGCGGGTGGCTGACTGCGCGTACAACGCCGTTGAGACGGTGAACTGGATAGAGAAAGCCCATGCGCAGGGGGTACAGCTGCTGGTTTTTCCAGAACTGGGACTGACCGGCTACACCTGCGGGGAGCTGTTTTTGCAGAAAACTCTGCTGGACGGGGCCATGGACGCGCTGATGACCGTCAAGGAGGCCACGGAGGGCAAGTCCATGGTGGTGTTTGTGGGACTGCCGGTCCAGTGGAATCACAAGCTGTACAACTGCGCCGCCGTGCTCCATGATGGTTCCATTCTGGGACTGGTACCCAAAACCCATTTGCCCAACTACGGCGAATTTTATGAGCAGCGGTGGTTCACTCCGGCCACGGAGGAACTGTGCGTCACCCTGGATTTGGGCGGAGAGGCGGTGCTGCTGATGCCCAACCAGATTTTTCCGTGCCTGAATGTGCCGGAGCTGGTGCTGGGCTGTGAACTCTGCGAGGACCTGTGGGCGCCCAATCCCCCGTCGGTGCAGCAGGCGTTGGACGGGGCCACGGTCATCGTCAACCTGTCGGCGTCCAATGAGGTGGTGGGGAAGGACAGCTACCGCCGGGACCTGGTGAAAAATCAGTCGGCCCGATTGTCCTGTGCTTACCTCTACTGCTCCTGCGGCGACGGGGAATCCACCACCGACCTGGTGTTCTCCGGCCATCAGCTGATCAGTGAGGACGGCGCCTTGCTGGCGGAACGGCGGGACCGGACTCCCGGTATGGTGAAAACGGAAGTGGATGTCCACAAGCTGGACGGCGAGCGCCGCCGCCGCAACACGTTCCCGGCCCGGTCCGCCTGCAAGGGGGAGAGCGCCGCTTTTTATCTGGAGGAGCGGGAGACGACGCTGACCCGGTTTGTGGACCCCATGCCCTTTGTCCCCGCCGACACGGCGGCCAGAGACGGCCGCTGCGAGGACATTCTGAGCCTACAGGCGGCGGGACTGCGGAAACGCATTGAGCATGCTCACGCGAAAACGTGCGTGGTAGGCCTGTCCGGCGGTCTGGATTCCACCCTGGCACTGTTGGTCACCGTCCGGGCCATGGACAGTCTGGGCCGGGACCGGAAGGACATTCTGGCCGTCACCATGCCCTGCTTCGGCACCACCAGCCGCACCAAGGACAACGCCACCAAAATGGCCGAGCTGCTGGGCGTCCGGTTTCTGACCGTGCCCATCGGCGCGGCGGTGGAGCAGCATTTTAAAGACATCGGTCTGCCGGAGGATGACCGTTCGGTGACCTACGAGAACGGACAGGCCCGGGAGCGGACCCAAGTGCTCATGGATTTGGCCAACCGGCAGGGCGGCATGGTCATCGGCACCGGTGACTTGAGCGAGCTGGCCCTGGGCTGGGCCACCTATAACGGCGACCATATGAGCATGTACGGCGTCAACGGTTCTGTTCCGAAAACGCTGGTGCGCCATATTGTCCGGTATGTGGCCGACCACAGCGACAAGGATTTGGCGGCGGTGCTGCTGGATATCCTCGACACGCCGGTGTCGCCGGAGCTGCTGCCGCCGGAGGACGGGGAAATTGCCCAGAAGACGGAGGATTTGGTGGGTCCCTATGAGCTGCACGACTTTTTCCTCTATCAGATCGTCCGCTTTGCCTTCCCGCCGTCCAAGGTCTACCGGCTGGCCCGATACGCTTGGCAGGGACGGTATGATGATGAGACCATTTTGAAGTGGCTCAAGACCTTCTACCGCCGGTTCTTCCAGCAGCAGTTCAAGCGGAGCTGCCTGCCCGACGGCCCCAAGGTGGGCTCCGTCAGCCTGTCGCCCCGGGGCGATTGGCGGATGCCGTCGGACGCCTGCGCCACCCTGTGGCTCGACGAACTGGAAAATCTCTAAAAGGCAAACATTTTACTTGATTTTTCAGAAAATCGTGGGGTCCAGGGGCAGAGCCCCGGTCGCGCCTCGCAAGGCGCGAAATACCCGCCTGCCGCAGCGGGCGAACCTAGTGCCTCCGGCGCCATCCGCAGATGGCGCAATCCCCGCGGCAAAGCCGCAAGGCCACCGTCCCCACCCCAATGCGGGTGGAGGACGGTGGCCTTTTTATGGTTATTTTCCAATGAAATCTTCCCGGATGGCCATTATGAGCGCGTCCACATCCTCCAGCGTGTTCTCATGGCTGAAGCTGATGCGGATGGCTCCGTCGATGACGTCGGCGGGCAGACCCATGGCCTCCAAAACGTGGCTGCGGTGGCCTTTGGCACAGGCAGAACCGGCGGAGACATAGATTTCCCGGTCCTGGAGCCGGTTGATCAGCTCCTGGGAGCGGTGGCCCGGGATGCTCATGCCCACAATATGGGGGGCTGCCGCCGCGCCGAAGAGCACCACGCCGGGCAGCTTGGAAAGCGCGTCCCGGCAGTGGTCCCGCAGCGCTTCCATGTGGGTGATATCCGCTTTCAGAGACGCGGCTCCCACAGCGCAGGCCGCGCCGAACCCGCAGATGGCCGGCAATCCTTCGGTGCCGCTGCGGAAGTTCCGCTCCTGACCGCCGCCGTGGAGCAGGGCGGGCAGGGGCAGGCCCGGCTTGATGTACAACGCGCCGACGCCTTTAGGACCATGGACCTTGTGGCCGGAAATGGAAATCAAGTCCGCGCCCAGGGTTTTGGCTTTGAACGGCACTTTTAGAAAGCCCTGGACCGCATCGGTGTGAAACAGGGCGTTGGGGCTTTTGCGGCGGGTGGCCCGAATCATCTGCTGCAAGGGCATGACCGCGCCGCACTCATTGTTGACCATCATCACGGACACCAGAATGGTGTCGGGCCGCAGGGCGGCTTCCAGCGTTTCCACGGAGACAGTGCCGCTTTCGTCGGGCTGGAGATATGTCACCTCGAAGCCCTGCTGCTCAAACTCCTTAGCTGGATGGAGGACGGCGTGGTGCTCCACCGCTGTGGTAATAATGTGGCGGCCCCGCTTGCCCAGCCGTTTGGCGGCCCCGTGAAACACCCAGTTATCGGCCTCCGTGCCGCCGGAGGTGAAGAATACCCGGTCCGGTTCGGCGCCCAAAGCCGCCGCCACCTGCCGCCGGGCCTGACTGAGCCGCCGGGCGGCGTCCATGCCTAGATTGTGCAGGGAAGAGGGGTTACCCCAGCAGTCCCGCAGCAGCTCCGTCACCGCCGCCACGGCCTCCTCACAGGGCCGGGTGGTGGCGGAATTGTCAAAATAAATCATGGTACGCTCCTCTATGGTTCCGGACAGCGCCGCAAATTGTGGGGCGCTGCCTCAGATAATGTCAATCATATACTGGCACAGCTCCCGGGCGGCCTTGTCCATGTGACGGGTCTCTTCGGGGGTCAGTTCCAATTCCACAATCCGCTCCACGCCGCCGCTGCCGATGACGGCGGGAACGCTGAGAAAGATGTCGTCCTGGCCGTATTCGCCGTGGAGGGCCGCCGAGACACAGAGGGTCTTATGGCGGTCGCTGAGCACGGCGTCCACAATATCCGCCGCGGCGGCGGCCATGGCGAAGGCGGCGGAGCCTTTGACCTGAATCAGGTTGTAGGCCGTATCCGCCGCTGTGTTGGCCACGGCTTCCCGGTCCACCGTCTCCGGCAGGGGATTGCCATTGACCCGCACCCGGCTCCAGGGAATCACCGGCTCTGTCCCGGCATCCCCCAAAACCCAGGCTTCCACGGCGGCGGGGTCCGTGTCCAGCGCCTCCGCCAGATGGCTCCGCAGACGAGCCGCGTCCAGAGACGTGCCCAAACCGATGACCCGTTCCGGCGGCAAATCCGAAAGCTGATGGGAAAGCCACGCCATCAGGTCCGAGGGGTCTGTCAACACCACCAGAACGCCGGAAAATCCCGTAGCCATAACCGTCGGCACAATGCGGCCAACGGTGGTGGCGGACCGGTCCAGCTGGTCCAGCCGGGGCGCGTTGGGCGCCGGATTGGCCGACACAGTGAGCACGCAGACCTGGGCGTCGTCACAGTCGTAATAGGTACCTGACCGAATGCGGGTTCGGCCACCCAGCACCCCCAGACTGTGACGCAGGTCCGCCGCCTGAGCACGGGCAAGCCGTGGGTCCGCGTCCACCAGAACCAACTCGTCACACAGGTTCCGCAACACCAGATGGTGGGCCAGGGTCCCGCCGATCTGTCCAACACCGAGAATGGCTACCTTCTTCGCGGCCATAGTCCTCTTTCCTCCATTGACTGGAGACCATACCATAAGCATCTTTACCAAATGATGCGGTATTGTCTCCGCTGTTTTCTAGTTTAACCTCTTGTTTGCCGAATCACTTTCCAACACAAAAGCGCGAAAAAATCTGATCGGTGATCTCTGTTCGGGCCGTCCGGCCATTGATCTGTCCCAGCAGTTCCATGGCTTCCTCCACGTCCACCAGAACGGCGTCCGGCGTCAGCCCCTGCCGCAAAGCCGCCGCGGCCCGTTCCAGCGCTTCCGACGCCAGGAACACCGCGCCCGCCTGCCGGGCGTTGGTGAGAAGCGTGCCGTCACAGGGCAGGTCCAGGGGGAACAGTTCTTCCACCACCCGTTCCAGGGAATCCAGTCCCGCGCCGGTTTTGGTGCACAGGGGAATCACCCAGTCAAAGGGCAGATCCGCCGGGGAAATCTGCTGGGGCAAATCCTGTTTGTTCAGCAGGGCGATGGCGTGCTCTGCCTCCCAGGCCGCCGCCATGGCCGCCTGATCCGCATCGTCCAGGGGACGGCTGCCATCAAAGACGCACAGGGCCAATTTTGCCCGTTTGGCTGCCTGACGGCTCCGCTCCACGCCCATGGCTTCGATCTGATCGTCCGTGTCCCGAATGCCTGCCGTGTCCGTCAGGCGCAGTTTGATGGAACCCAGTTTCAAGACTTCCGTCACCGCGTCCCGGGTGGTGCCGGCCACGTCGGTGACAATGACCCGGTCATAGCCCGCCAAGGCGTTGAGCAGGCTGGACTTGCCCACGTTGGGCTTGCCCAGAATGACGGCGTCGAGACCGTTTTTCAATACCGTGCCTCGGCGGTAGGTGGCGGCCAGAGCGGCTAAATCTGCCTGTGCCGATGACACGGCTTCGGTGATCTCCGAATTGCGGAAGTCGTCAATGTCCTCGTCGGGGTAGTCCAGGACGGCGTGGAAATGGGCGCAGAGCCCGGCCAGCCGGTCATACAGCGGGTCGATGCGGCTGCGGACCGCGCCGGACAGCTGCCCGGCGGCATTGGCGGCGGCTTCGGCGGTATCTGCCTCAATGAGATCAATGACGGCTTCGGCTTGGCTCAGGTCCAGACAGCCGTTGAGGAAAGCCCGCTTGGTAAATTCACCGGGTCCGGCCTGATGGGCTCCGGCGGCGAACAGCGCTTGCAGTCCCGCCGCAAGAACGGCCAGAGAGCCGTGACAGTGAAGCTCCGCCGTATCCTCACCGGTGTAGGAGTGAGGAGCCCGGGACACGGTGGCCAGCACCTGATCCAGCATCCGCCCCTGGGCGTCGTGGAGACTGCCCAGCACCAGACGGCGATCCGCCGTATCGGCCAGGGGTTTGCCGCTGACAGCGGTGAACACCCGGTCGGCCACGGCGATGGCGCCGTCGCCGGACAGGCGCAGAATGCCGATGGCCCCCGGCTGGGGCGCCGTGGAAATGGCGGCGATGACCTGAGACATGCGATCCTCTCCTTTTCGTGTATCAAGCACATAGTATACTCCTTTTTTACCCCGATGACAAGTGAGACCGGCGGAGAATTGTCGGAGTTTGGCGAAAGCGTTGCGTTTTTCCGGAAATTATGGTATTTTATAAAGACTAAACTGTTCGAAAGGACATATCGCCATGAAACAATGGATTGCTGCATTGCTCTGCGCCCTGGTTTTGGTGCAGCCGGTTCTGGCCACCGGCACGGGTAATGACGCGGATACCAACCAGGAAGAGACCACCGGTGAAACAGCCGACAACACTGCCGATACCGCCGGGGACAATACCGGCGCAGCCGGTGACGGCGGCACGGACCGCATTCCCAGTACCGACCCGGATACTGCCACGGCCACCGGCGGTACTGCCGGCACGACTACCAACACCGGTACGGCCACAGGCACCGGGACTACCGGCAACACCGTAGACGCCAAGACGGCCACCATTACCAATTTTAATGCCCAGTGGGTGGTGGATGCCAAGGGCCAGGCCACGGTCACCATCCGGGTGGACATGAACCTGCCCTCATCGGTGACGCAGCTGGACTTTCCCATCGGCAACGGCGTGAATGCACAGCTGAGCGGTTATGATAAGGTCGAGACCGTGGACATCACCGATGGCAAAGCGCTGCGGCTGGTGGCGAACCCGGGCTTCACGGGCGTCCAGACCTTTACGCTGTCCTATGCGGTGGAGAACGCCATCAAGGTCACCGAGACGGGCCAGAAGCTGGAACTGGATATCATGGCGCCGGGCTGGGCCTGGCCCATGACGCAGGCGTCCTTTACACTGACAATGCCCGCCGTCTTTACCGGAGAGCCGACTTACGTCGGCGGTTATTATGCTGATTTGGTGGCCGACTATATGAATCTGGAGCAGACGGATACCACCATCACCGGCACCTATAAAGAGCCGCTGCGGGACCACGAAAGTCTCAGCATTTCCCTGGATTTGCCTGCCGAGTACATCACCATCCGCAGTGCCAGCGGCATTTCCCAGGTGGTGACGCTGGCGGTGACGATTCTGCTGGCGGTGCTGGCATTGCTGTACTGGTACAAAACCCTGTGCAACGGCAAAATGAAAATTGTCTCCCGCACCATGGCACCCGACGGCGTGGGCGCCGGAGAACTGCCCCTGCTGCTAATGGGCGCCCGTCCCCGGCTGTCGTTACAGGTGGCCCAGTGGGCTTCCCTGGGCTATCTGGTCATGGGTTATGACCAGCGGGGCCGGGTGATCCTCCAGAAGACCATGGACATGGGGACCGAGCGCCGTCAGTCGGATCAGGTGACCTTTCAAAAACTGTTTGGCGACAATACGGTCTGTGAGGGCGAGGGCCGCCGGTTTGCCGCCCTGGCGGACTGGTACGCCCACAATATGGAGCGCAGCTGCCGCCGCCGCTATTTCTCCCGCACCAGCGGCGCGCCGCTGATCGTCTATCTGCTGGGCGTGATCTCCTGTGCAGTGGCCCTGTTCGGCGCGGCTTCGGCGGGCCTGCCCGCCGGAAAGCTGCGGGGCCTGCTGCTGGTCCTGTTGGCGCTGCTGGGTCTGGCCGCCGGTATTTCTGCCACCATTGCTGCCATTATGGCCACACGGCGGCAATTTCAACCGGTGGTCCTCGGCGTGTTTTTGCCGCTGGTGGCGCTGGTGCTGTCTGTGGTGTGGGGCGGCGTGCTGCCCATGGTCATCGCCTTTGCCACGGTGGTGTTCGGCGCGGTGGCAACCATGCGCGGCGGCCGCCGCAGCGCTGCCGGTCAGAATATCACGGCCCAGGCGTTGGGCTTCCGCCGGTACGTTCAGTATCTGTCGGCCCACCAGCTGACTATGCAGCTGCGGGACAACGGGCTCTATTTCTATGATCTGCTGCCGTTTACCGAGGCCATGGGTCTCAGCGACGATCTGGCCTCCCGGGTCGGCCGGTTCCAAATGGAGCCTTGCCCCTGGTTCCGGGCCCGCCGCAAGCAGCCCCAGACGCCCCCCGGCTTTACGGCGGCGTTTCAGGATATGCTCCGGCGCATGGACAACAGCGTACAATAACCGCTTGAACCGTCCATTCCCATCCGAATATCAGAAAATTACCGCAGCGACACGAGAAAATAGCTTTCTTGTGTCGCTGCGGTTTGTTTGTGCGGGAAAATGCTGGAGCGAATGGCCCCGATGTTGGCGCGGTTAAATCCGGAGGTCCAGATTGGGAGATATGACCGCAAACCGTTCAAAATACCCCTTGGCGGCACATTGCAGATTGGACAAAAACCGGTTCAGCAGACTGGCGCTTTCGGGCTCCTGTTTGGAGGGGGAGAGCAAATCCGAGACCTTGCGCGGCTTCCCCTGCGCATCCAAACGAAATTCGGCTTCCTGGCGGTGCTCCGTGCCGCTCTCGTCGGTCCAAAGGACCCAGGTGCGTCCTTTGAAGCTGTCGGTGGGGTCAAAGCCGTCGGTGGTGTAGTCGGTGACGGTCTTGTTGCCGTTGGCGTCCACCTCGGCAAAGGACGTGATCTGAATGCTTCCCTCGGCGGTCACCTTGCCGCCGGTTTCATAAAACCACTGGAATTGCTTCGGCGGCACCACATCCGGGTCCAGAATAAAGTGATTCTCAGATACAATAAACGGGTCGCCGGCCAGAGCGGAGTTGAAGTTATAGCGGTGGGTCTCGCCATTAGCCAGGTAATCGGGAACGGTGAAGGTGGAGTCGTGCTCCTGGGCCATAGCCTGGGCGCCTGCCGTGATGGCGGAAATTGCCGATTCGCTGGCGTAATAGTAATCGGCATTATAATAGCTCCAGCCGCGCTGTGCGTTTTCCTCGCCGGTAATGTACCGCTGCCCCTCGGCGTTGTTGCGCTCTACGGCGGCGGCCAGGATTTTCTGCCGGAACACATCGTAAAACCGGCTGGCCGTTTCCTTTTGCGTATCGGTCAGAGGACCGGTGGGGTTCTCAGCAGAGCCGAACAGCTCTTTTTTCAGCAGCCGTTCATACTCGGCCTGCAATTCAGTTTCAGACAGCTTTCCGTCCATAAATGCGTTGATGGGGGCGTCCATGGGGCTTTTCACTGCGGAGAAATCACCGCGCAAGGCGTCTTCCATGGTAATGTAGGAAAAATTGGAATCAAAGCGCACAAAGGAATCGGTATTTACAGAGTTTGCAGGGACCTTTTGTAGGTCTTTGGAGATGTCCAAATGGGTTCCGTATGGACTTTGCATGACAGGGTAATTGGACGGATTGACGCCGTTCATGTGCAAGACCTCCTGATTTGTTCCAAAATCGATGTTGCCTGTATCTTTGGTGTGTGCCGGAAGCCACGCCAAAAGCAGTGAAATACAATCATTTCTATTATCGACACATTTTTCCAAAAGATTAGAATGCGGTATGGCCCATTGGGACCAGGGCTGGAACCGTCAAATGGTCAGCAAGAGGCCCGCTGCCAACGGCAGCGGGCCCCAAAAGGCGTTATGTAAGATTACACATATTGTTGGGTATTGACGTCCACCACGCCGCGGGTGGTGATGCGCAAGGTGGGAATCACGGGCAGAGCCAGGAAACTCAGTGTCATAAAGGGGTCAATGCCGGGGTTGATGCCCAGGCTGTAGGCCACTTCCTTGGCGTGCTCCAGCGCTTCGTTTAGCTGCTCCACCGGCTGCTCGGTGAGGATACCGGCCACTTCCAGCACCACCTCAGCCAGAATCGCGCCGTCCCGGACCACCACGATGCCGCCGCGGTTCTCTACCACCCGGTTGACGGCCACGGCCATGTCGGCGGAATTGGTGCCTACGGCGATAATGTTGTGGCTGTCATGGGAGATGGAGGTAGCCACGGCGCCGTTTCGCAGGCCATAGCCGTGGAGGTAGCCCAGGCCGATGTGGCCGGTGCCCTTGTGGCGCTCCACCACGGCTACTTTCAGAATGTCCTGTTCCACGTCCACCTTGGTGGCGTAGCCGCAGTCGGTGGTGAGGAGTTCTCCATCCACCAGACCGATGATGCCGCGCTGGCGCTTGTCGCGGAAATCGTCCACTTCCAGCGTCCGGACGTGGAACGTGTCCCGGGCCCGTTCCAGCAGATAGGGATCGATCTGGGGCCACGGCATATCGCGGCAGTAGTCGTCGCCGTACCACAGCTTGCCCTTTTTAAAGACCATTTCCACCTGAAAGTGCTCCAGGCTGTCCACCACGCAGAAGTCGGCCAGGTAGCCGGGGGAGATGGCGCCCCGGTTGTTGAGCTGATAGTACCGGGCGGCGTTGTGGCTGGCCACTTTGACGGCAATAATCGGGTCTACACCGGCGGCGATGGCCCGACGCACAATGTGGTCGATGTGGCCCTGCTCCAGAATGTCGTTGGGATGGCGGTCGTCACAGCAGAACATGCAGCGCTCATAGTACTGGGGCGTCAGCAGGGGCAGCAGGGCGTCGAGATTCTTGGCCGCCGTGCCCTCCCGAATCATAATGTACTGGCCCAGACGCAGCTTGACCAATGCGTCTTCCATGTCGTAGCACTCGTGGTCCGAATAGACGCCGGCGGCCACATAGGCGGCCAGGTCCTTTTCCCGGATACCGGGGGCGTGGCCGTCGATCTTCTTGTGGTGGGCCTGGGCCGCCACAATTTTCTCCAATACCATGGAATCGGCGGCGATGACGCCGGGATAGTTCATCATTTCCGCCAGACCGTTGACTCTGGGATGCTCATAGAACGAGTCGATGGCCCGGTAGTCCAGCACCGCGCCGGACTCATCCAGGGGCGTGGCCGGAACGCAGGAGGGCAGCATAAAGCGCACGTCCACCGGCAGGCCCTCGGTGGCCTGGAGCATGTAGTCGATGCCGTCGGTGCCCATGACGTTGGCAATCTCATGGGGGTCCGTGATGACGGTGGTGGTGCCGTGGGGCAGCACCGCCCGGGCAAACTCCCGGGGGCTGACCAGAGAGCTTTCCAGGTGGATGTGGGCGTCGATGAGACCCGGCAGGACGATTTTGCCGTGCATGTCGTAGGTCAGGCGGCCCTCATAGGTACCCATGCCCACAATCAGCCCTTCGGCCACGGCAATGTCGGCGGTGCACAGCTCGTTGGAAAACACGTTGACATAGGTGGCGTGCTTCAAGACCAGATCAGCCGGTTCCAGCCCGGCGGCCACGCGGACGATCCGCTGCTTTTTCCGCAGCTTGCGGTTGATTTTGCCGGAATAGCTTTCGTTGGTATTTGCCATAGGACTCATCCTTTCGCGCTTGGCACATCGGACGGAAAACTCCGTCCATCAGGCGACGGTGTTTGTCTATTTTGCACATTGTACCACACTCCGGCGGGAAAGTCCAGTGAACGGACGGGGAATCCTGTTACCGCAGAAAGGGCAGCTGCTGCCAGTGGCGGTAATCCTCTAAGGTGCAGGCGGCGGTGGCGGCGATTTCGTCCCACTGGTGGACCGTGGCCGGGTCGGCCACGGCGCAGACCTGGAACCCGTCGACCACCGCCGTGTGGACGGCATAGCAGGCGTCCTCAAAAATCCAGGCGGCATCCTTGGGCGTACTGCCCAACGCCGCCCGGTAAATTTCCGGCGTATGCTTGCTGTGGCCCACCTCGCCGCAGGTGTAAATTTCGTCGAACAGCACGTCGGCTCCCGTCAAAGCCAGGGCGGGCAGCAAAAGGCGGCGCTCCGTGGCCGTGGCCAGCACCAACGTCACGCCCCGGCCCTGTAACATCCGCAGAAACTCGAGAGCGCCGGGCTTCAATTCGGCTTCCTTTGTATAATACTGCTGCACCCGCTGCTCCAGAATGGCATGGATTTCCTCCACGGGCTGGGGCAGATCGTAGTCTTTCTTTAAAAAGGGGGCAAACTCCAGCATGCCCAGGGCCAGGGTGTCCCGGCCAATGCTTTCCTTGGGGGAATGCCCCAGAGTTCTTACCACATGGGCTGCCGCGTTGCGCCACATGGCGGTGGAGTCGAGAATGGTTCCATCCATATCAAAGATGGCTTTTTGCAGTGTCATGGTGTTCTCTCCTTCTGAAAAGTACCCCCACTGTACCATCCCGTCCGGCAGCCTGTCAATGGCTGTCTATGCAAGAACATATTGTATATATACATAATATACTGTATATTTATGGGGAATAGCTGAATATTCCTAAATATGCGTGAAAGTATCATGTATTTTTATTCAATTTTACACTTGCCTTTTCGCTGCTGCGGTGCTATGATAGTGCCACAAAATAAAACGACACCTACGGAGGCGCATTTGCAATGAGTGAGATCAAGAAAATCGTCCTGGCCTATTCCGGCGGCCTGGATACTTCCATTATCATTCCCTGGCTGAAGGAGCACTACAACAACCCCGAGATTATCGCCGTGGCTGCCGATGTGGGCCAGGACGACGAGCTGGAGGGCCTGGAGGAGAAGGCCATCAAGACCGGCGCTTCCAAGCTGTATGTGCTGGACCTGGTGGACGAGATGGTGGACGACGTCATCATCCCCTCCATGATGATGGGCGCCAAGTACGAGGACTACCTGCTGGGCACCGCCTTTGCCCGGCCCATCATCGGCAAGGCCCTGGTGGACATCGCCAAGAAGGAGGGCGCCGACGCCATCGCCCACGGCGCTACCGGCAAGGGCAACGACCAGGTCCGCTTTGAGCTGGCCATCAAGCGGTTCGCTCCCGAGATGAAGATCATCGCCCCCTGGAGAGAGTGGGATATCAAGTCCCGTGAGGAGGAGATCGACTACGCCGAGGCCCACAACGTTCCGCTGAAGATTTCCCGTGAGACCAACTACTCCAAGGACAAGAACCTGTGGCACCTGAGCCATGAGGGTCTGGATCTGGAGGACCCCACCAACGAGCCCCTGTACGACAAGGAAGGCTTCCTGGAGATGAGCGTGTCTCCCTTCAAGGCTCCCGACGAGGCCACCTATGTGACCCTGGACTTTGAAAAGGGCTGGCCTGTGGCCCTCAACGGCGAGAAGATGAAGGCCAGCGCCATCATTGCCAAGCTGAACAAGATCGGCGGCGCCAACGGCATCGGCCTGCTGGATATCGTGGAGAACCGGCTGGTGGGCATGAAGGACCGCGGCGTCTATGAGACCCCCGGCGGTACCATCCTGTACCGGGCCCATGAGGTTCTGGAGATGCTGACGCTGGACCGTGACACCAAGCACATGAAGTCCAAGCTGGCTGTGGATTTTGCGGATCTGGTGTACAACGGCAAGTGGTTCACCCCCCTGCGGGAGGCCCTGACGGCCTTTGCCGTGGATACCCAGAAGTATGTCACCGGTCAGGTGAAGCTGAAGCTCTACAAGGGCAACATCATCACCTCTTCCGTGTCCTCTCCCTGCACCCTGTACTCCGAGAGTCTGGTGACCTTCGACGAGAGCGACTACGATCAGGCTCAGGCCACCGGCTTCATCAACCTGTGGGGCCTGCCCGATACGGTGCAGGCGCTCAGAGAGCAGGGCAAGCTGTAAGAATGACGATTCCGAGGGGCAAACGACTGTTTGCCCCTCCTTTGCAATGATGATTTCTACTGGAAGAAAGGAACGAACGAGCCATGAAACTTTGGTCCGGACGGTTTGAAAAGAACACGGATAAGCTGGTGGACAGCCTTAACGCCTCCATTTCCTACGACCAGCGGATGTATGAGGAGGATATCACCGGCTCTATGGCCCATGCGACCATGCTGGGCGCCCAGGGGATCATCCCCCAGTCGGAAGCCGACCTGATTGTGAAGACCTTGGGGGAGATTCTGGACGACTGCCGCGCCGGCAAGATCGAGTTTACCGAGGAGAACGAGGACATCCATATGAATGTGGAGGTCCTGCTGACGGAGCGCATCGGAGCCGCCGGCAAGCGGCTCCACACGGCTCGGTCCCGCAACGATCAGGTGGCTGTGGACTTGAAAATGTACCTGCGCAACGAAATCGGAGACCTCCAGGAAAAGGTGAAAAAGCTGATTTCCGCCATCTGCGACAAGGCCCAGCTCCATCTGGAGTCCATCATGCCCGGCTACACCCATTTGCAGCGGGCCCAGCCCTCCACCTTTGCCCACTATACCATGGCCTACGCCGAGATGCTGACCCGGGACCTGAGCCGTCTGGCCGACTGCAAGACCCGGCTGAACCAGTGCCCTCTCGGCTCCGGCGCCATGGGCGGTACCACCTATCCCATCGACCGGTTTATGACGGCCAAGGCCCTGGGCTTCGACAAGCCCACGGAAAACTCCATCGACGGTGTCTCCGACCGGGATTATGTTCTGGAACTGGCCTCGGCGCTGTCCATTCTGATGATGCACCTGTCGCGTTTTTCCGAGGAGATCATCCTGTGGGCCAGCTATGAGTTCGGCTTTATCTCCCTGGATGATGCCTATGCTACCGGCTCCTCCATCATGCCCCAGAAAAAGAACCCCGACATTGCCGAGCTGGTTCGCGGCAAGACGGGCCGGGTCTACGGTGATCTCATGGGCCTGCTGACGGTGATGAAGGGCTTGCCTCTGGCCTACAACAAGGACATGCAGGAGGACAAGGAGGCCATTTTCGACGCCGTGGACACCGTGGGCCTGTGCCTGGATGTGTTCACCCCCATGTATGAGACCATGACGGTCCGGGTGGACAAGCTGCGCCGGGCCGCCGCCGAGGGCTTCATCAACGCCACCGACTGCGCCGACTATCTGGTGAAGCAGGGCATGCCCTTCCGGGACGCCTACACCTGCGTGGGCAAGTTGGTCCACTACTGCATTGAGCAGGGCAAGACCCTGGAGACGTTGTCTCTGGACGAGTATCATGCGGTATCGCCCGTCTTTGATGAGGGCGTCTATCAGGCCATCGATCTGATGACCTGTCTCAAGGGCCGCATGGTCCCCGGCGGCCCCGCCCCGGAGATGGTCCAGAAGCACATCGACCACACCCGCGCTGCCATCAAGTGAGGTCACTCCCGGTAATTCCGGAGGTAGAACCAGTACAGGGTTCCCACGGAAACGGCCAGAAGCAGACCGGCCAGCAGGACCTCCCATCGGTTGGCTGGTTCGGCCGAAGCCACCCGGGGGAGCCAGAAAAAGGCCAGAAACAGCAGGGGCCAGCTGTTGCGAAGCAGCCGCAGCAGCCGTTTCCGGCCCTGGGGCACGTCGGGCTCCAAAGCCTCCGGCGTTTGGGCCACGCACCGGACGGTCATCACCGGCGCCGGCCCCATGCGCCGGTGGAGGCGCATGGCCCGGTAGGGAATGCCGTCGATGGTGAACTCCGGCTCCAACCCCTCTTTGGTGATGACCAGATTGAGACCGTGGTCGTTGGCGTAAGCACATAGGACATTGGTAAAGTCCGCCGCCGTGGCGATGTTGTCGTCGGGGGTGAAGGCAAAGGAGCGTCTGCGATCTGCCGCCGCCACCTTCCGGTAGTCGGCCTTCCAGTCCTGAAACAGACTGCGCCGCGTCTCCGGCGTATCCATCTGCCGCAGCAAACGGTCTACAAAGGCTGCGTCCACCGTGGCCGCGCTTTGTAGCTGACGGCAAAATCCAATGGACATCTCCAGCTCTTTACGGCGCTGTTGCAATCGTATCGCTTGGGCGGCGGCCAGATCGGCTACGGTGGTTTCTCCCCGCAGACAGGCGGCGATGTCCTCCAGAGGCGTGTCCAGCATCCGCAGGGCGCGGATCAGCTTCAGGGCTTCGAGGTCCTGCTGGGAGTAGTCCCGGTAGTCATTATCTGGGTTCCGGGCCGGATGGATCAAGCCCTGTTGTTCATAAAATCGAAGATTCCGCCGGGATATCCCGGTACACTGTTCGGCTTGCTTGGCATTCATAGGGACGCCACCTCCGTTTTTTGGTTTGGATGTCCTCATGATACACTATGCACCAGGTGCCAGGTCAACAGAGATTCTGAAAAAATCCGTATGTAGGAGGAACTTTCCCATGGAACAGAAGCATTTTCTCAAGCTGCTGGACTTTACGCCCGCAGAGATCACCCATTTTCTCGATGTGGCCGCCGATTTGAAGGCCAAGAAGAAGCAGGGCATTGCCCATGCCTGCTGTCCCGGCAAGCATGTGGCCCTGATTTTTGAAAAGACCTCCACCCGGACCCGCTGCGCCTTTGAAGTGGCCGCCCGGGATCTGGGCATGGGCGTCACCTATCTGGACCCCTCCGGCTCCCAGATCGGCAAGAAGGAATCCATTGCCGATACGGCACGGGTCCTGGGCCGGATGTATGACGGCATCGAGTACCGGGGCTTCGGCCAGGACATCGTGGAGGAGTTGGCCCATTACGCCGGTGTCCCCGTCTTCAACGGCCTGACCAATGAGTTCCACCCCACGCAGATTCTCGCCGATTTCCTGACCATCCAGGAGCACTGCGGCAAACTGAAGGGCATCAAGCTGGTGTACATGGGCGACGCCCGGTACAACATGGGCAACTCCCTGATGGTGGGCTGCGCCAAGATGGGCATGCACTTTGTGGCCTGCGCCCCCAAGGCGTATTTCCCCGACCAGAAGCTCATTGACCAGTGCCAGGCCATTGCCGCCGAAACCGGCGCCACTCTGGAGTTCTGCGAAGACCCCATGGCGGCCACCAAGGGCGCCGACGTCATCTATACCGACGTGTGGGTGTCCATGGGCGAGCCCATGGAGGTATGGGAGCAGCGCATCCACGATCTGAGCCCCTATCAGGTCAACAAGGCCCTCATGGACAACGCCGGTCCCCAGTGCAAATTTATGCACTGTCTGCCCGCGTTCCACGATCTCAAAACCACCATTGGCGCGGAGATGGGCGCCAAGTTCGGCCGGGACTCCATGGAGGTCACCGACGAGGTCTTTGAAAGCCCGGCATCCATTGTCTTCGACGAGGCGGAGAACCGTATGCATACCATTAAGGCCGTCATGGCCGTGCTGATGGGCGGTATGTAACCCAGAAACAGCAAAAAGACTCCCGCTTGCAGCCGCAAGCGGGAGCTTTTTTCGTCAATAGATCAATAGTTCTCGGCCTTGATCTGGAAGTAGGCCTGGGGATGGGCGCAGACGGGGCAGACCTGGGGAGCAGCCTTGCCCACCACAATGTGGCCGCAGTTGGAGCACTGCCACACACAGTCGCCGTCGCGGCTGAAGACCAGCTTGCCCTCCACGTTGGCCAGAAGCTTGCGGTAGCGCTCCTCGTGCTCCTTTTCAATGGCGGCCACACCCTCAAACAGAGCGGCAATGTGGTCGAAGCCCTCCTCGCGGGCCTCCTTGGCAAAGGTGGCGTACATGTCGGTCCACTCGTAGTTCTCGCCCTCGGCGGCGTCCAGCAGATTTTCTTCTGTGGAGCCAATGCCGTGGAACAGCTTGAACCACATCTTGGCGTGCTCTTTCTCGTTATTGGCGGTCTCCTCAAAGAGGTTGGCAATCTGGACATAGCCGTCCTTGCGGGCCTTGGAGGCGTAATAGCTATACTTGTTGCGGGCCTGGGACTCGCCGGCGAAGGCGGCCATCAGGTTTTTTTCGGTCTTAGAGCCTTTCAGTTCCATAGTAGGTTCTCCTTTGCAGTGATAGAATTGTCAACGCGCCGACGGCGCGGTGGACGCTCAGGGAAGAATCTTGTTGGGTTTGAGATACCGCTCCTGCTCGGAAAAAATACAGCCGCAGTACTTTTGCATATAAAAGCCATGCTCCCGGGCAAAGGTCTGACCATCCCGGAACAGGGGACGGAAATCCTGATAGAAAAAGGATACTCCAAATTCCCGGGCAGCAGTCTCCGCCACCTCCCGCATGAGCTCGTGCTGCTGATAGGGACTGATAAAGAGACTGGAGGAAAAGGCGTCAAAGCCGCCCTCGGCGGCCTGGCGGGCCGTTTCCCAGAACCGCATTTCGTAGCACTTGAGACAGCGGCCGTCGATATTGGCTGCTACCTCCCGGACAAAGGGCCGCAGGCCGTAATCATCCCGCTCGATCAGGGGCAGACCGATTTCTGCGGCGTAGTCCCGCAGACAGTTGCGGCGGGAACGGTATTCGGTGAACGGGTGAATGTTGGGATT
The DNA here is from genome assembly GCF_052117125.1 of Candidatus Avoscillospira sp. LCP25S3_F1. NCBI lineage: Bacteria > Bacillati > Bacillota > Clostridia > Eubacteriales > Oscillospiraceae > Candidatus Avoscillospira > Candidatus Avoscillospira sp. LCP25S3_F1. Next base: position 96,695 of record NZ_JBQKJT010000003.1, read on the forward strand.
GTACCAGAACGCCGTCACGTCATGGCCCTGGGCCTGTAAATCGGCAATGGGCCGGTTGGCGCAGGGGGCGCAGCAGGCGTGCAACAGAATCTTCAAAACGATTCGCTCCTACTCGATGAGATCGCCGGTGAGCCGTCCCGTCACATAGGGGGCGCAGCGTTCCCGATGGGCCACATGGAGCGGATGCTCCCGAAAGTGTTCCAATGCGTCGGCGTCGGCAAATTCGGCGTAAAAGATGAGATCATAGGCGCCGCCGGCCAGATTGCGGCCGATATGGGCCTGTTGCAGTCCGTCGATGCCCAGCAGCGTCTCCGTGGAGGCCGTCAATACCTGCAATGCGTAGTCGGCCTGTTCCGGGGCGGCGTAGTCCTCCCGCAGTTTCCAGAATACAATATGGCGTACCATAGGGGATCATCCTTTCCCAACCTGCTGAGAATCGGCAGGAAATTCAAATATCTCCCGTATTATACTCCAGAATTAGGAGGAAAAAAAGTAAACGGTGTAAAATTCTCTGTTTCGCACAAGGGATGGATGGAACGTTAGTCCAAGGCCAGCCCCAGATAGGGGGATACTGCCGGCGGCGTCTCTGTCAGCCAACGGGCCATGGCAAAGGGTGTTTCTCCGCCGGGCGACCGTACCAGCAGCCGGGAGACCCCCAGGGCGGCGGCCATCAGGTCCGCACCTTCCGGTCCGTCGCCGGGCCACAGCAGCTCATAGACCACGCCCTCTCTGTCGCCGTCCACGGCACCGCAGCCGCAGCCGGTGACGCCGTTTGCTTCCAGCCGGTACAGGCCGCCGCCGTAGTGGACGGCCAAGTCCCGCTGGAAGGAGAGAATGGGCACCGAACAGGACACATAGGCCCGCCGGGCCAGCAGTTCCTCCCGCAGCATCAGGTACTCCGGCGGCTCAATGGCTTCCCAGGTTCCGGCGGCGGGAGCGGCGTCCAGAGTTTGGAGGGAAACGGTGGTGTAATCGGAAAAGCCGTACCGCTTGTACAGCTGCCGCAGACTGCCGCTGCCCGGCACCAGCACCAGCCCACGGACGCCCTGTTCCGGCAGCGTCCGGGCGAAGTAGTCCAGCATATCCCGGCAATACCCGCGGCCCCGATGGGCCTCGTCAGTGGCTACCGCGTAGACATAGGCCACGGGCCAGCCCTTGCCGTCGTGGCAGACGGTCATGGGCAACCAGTGGGCCATGGCCACAGCGTCGTCACCGTCCCGGCACACCACAGTGCTGTCGAGACGGAACAAACTCTGAAAAAATCGGTCGATGACGGCCGGATCATCGCCAAAAGCCTGCTGCCACAGGGTTTTCAATCGCGGCACGTCGCCGGAGCGGGCCGGACCGGTCACAGCGTAGCCTCCAGTTCGGCGAAGCCCTTGCACAGCAGCAGATCCGGATGATACGATTCCTTGGCCTTCCGCAAACCCGGCAGACCCATGTCATCCTCCCGGTTCAGATAGGCCACTTCCGGGTATTTGCTGCGGATATACCGGGCAAACTCCCGGTTAATGATGGGATAAGCGCCCTGAATGTGGGCGTAGGCCTTTTCAAAATTCACGTCAAAGGTATCGGGCTGGATGTGGTGGCCCATGGTAAAGGCCATGACCTGACCCTCGGCCCGCAGCAGCAGACCCTCCAGACCCAGGGCCTCGTAATCGTCAAAGGCCCGGCCCAGGGCGATTTTCTCAATGCGGAAATCGTGCTCGTCGGAGGTTTCGCCGTCGTACTGGGCGTACCAGTCCTCGGCCATGGCCCGGCACAGGGGCAGGGTATCGGCGGTAATGGGCTCCACGGTCCAGTCCGGATGGTTCTGCTCAAACCGGTTACAGTGGTTCCGCTTGGACTGGAGCTTTTTGCCGCCCAGATCGGCCAGACGGTTGATGTCGTAGAGATAGTCAAAGGCGTTGCGGTTTTCCGTAAACCGGAACTGGCCCGGATACAGGGCGTCCAGCTCCTGACGGCGGTTGCAGTCCACACACAGCAGACGCATGGGGTGGTTATAGTAGGCGGCGTCCTCGATCAGACGGTCGATGACGTACCGCAGGTCTCCCTGACCGGCCGGATAGGCGTAATACTTGATGCCGTTGTATTTGATGAACTGCACCAGGTAGTCGCCCACCTGGGCAACTTCGCCGTAGCCACGGCCCCAGAGGTACATATTGACAAAGCTGGTCTCACAGCCGCGATAGCCTGCGGCACGGTAATACGGTTGCATCCATTCCCGGTCGGCCAGGGTAGGATGATGAAATTCAATGGGCACAATGATTCTCCTTTGTACAATTGGACAATAATAAGAATGATTCTTGATAGATACTATAGCACAGATAGGGGAAAAAAGCAATGGGTGAAATTTTGCTTGTGCTTTAGAATGTGAGCGTTTATAATGGCTCCATGAAATTTCTTCATAATTGTTTGAGAGAGCAGGAAAAGCATGGATACAAAAAAGTATGAGGCGTTGCTGGCGTCGGCGCGGCTGGGCTCCTTCACCAAGGCGGCCCAGGAGCTGGGCTATACCCAGTCGGGGCTGACCCATATGATGAACGCCCTGGAACAGGAACTGGGATTCCCGCTGCTGGAGCGCGGCCACTACGGTACCCGGCTGACGGAGCGGGGCGGCGAACTGGAACCGGCCATTCTGCAATTTGTGGAGGCGGGCAAGGCGCTGGAAGCCCAGATCGACGCGGTCCGGCGGCAGGAGAGCCGGTCGGTGCGGGTGGGAGCCTATTCCAGTATGGCGGTCCATTGGCTGCCTGCCATTTTGCAGCGGTTCCGGGATATCTGCCCCAACGTCCGGGTGGACGTGCAGATGGCGGGCATTGAGGAGCTGTACGGATGGGTCCACAGCGGCCAGGTGGAGCTGGCCTTTGTCAGCCGTCAGGACGATTTGAAGGCCGATTTTCTGCCTCTGAAAGAGGACACGCTGGTGGCGGTGCTGCCGGATGAACCGGCTTTCGACGGCTGGAAGACCTTTCCCGTTTCCGCCTTTGAGGACCGGGAGTTTCTGATGCCCGCCCTAGGCTTTACCAGAGACATTATGCCCATGTTTCGCCGCCATCATGTCCACCCCCGCATACGAAAAACAACGGTGGACGACCCGGTGGTGATCTCCATGGTGGCCCACGGCCTGGGCGTCAGCATTATGACAGAATTGATCATGAGCGGTCGGTCAGACCCTACGGTGAAGGTGCTGCCCATTGAACCCCGGACCTTCCGGGAATTGGGCATTGTGGTCCGCAGCCGCCGGGAGTTGAAACCGGCGGTGCAGGAGTTGATCCAGTGCGCCGCCGAAACCATTCGGGAAATGCAGTCGTAACGACGATAAGTATTTTAAAAAGGAGCGGATATCTGTGAAAAAACTGTGGAGTATGTTGGTGCTGACGGCGTTGTTGACAACCGGCCTGACGGCCTGCGGCGGCGGGAGCGGCCAGGAAACCGGTGATGGTACCGGCGTGCTGGCGGGCTTTACAGCCCAGGACCTGGAGGGCAATGACGTGGACGACTCCATTTTTGACAACTATGACGTGACCATGGTCAACGTCTGGGGTACGTTCTGCGGCCCGTGCATCCAGGAGATGCCGGACCTGGGCAAGCTGGCCGAGGACTACGCCGGCAAGGGATTACAAATCGTGGGCATCGTCAGCGACGCCACCGACTATGAGGGTGGTTATCCGGAGGAGACTGTGGCGCTGGCCAAGGAGATCGTGGAGGAAACGGGAGCCGACTATCTCCACCTGCTGCCCTCCCAGGATTTACTGGACCGGGTGCTGTCCAGCATCCAGGTTGTGCCCACCACGTTTTTTGTGGACAGCGAGGGCAACCAGCTGGGCGGCATCGTCACCGGCTCCAAAAGCTATGACGAATGGACGGCCCTCTTCGACAAGAAGCTGGAGGAGGCCAAATCGTGAAGCGCCATCTTCCGGCGGTGGCCGTGTTCTGCGTGGGGGCGGTGCTGCTGACCCTGGGCATTATGCGGGGTGAGGCCCAGACGGTGCTGCAAAAGGCCGTCATCATCTGTATGGAGTGTATTGGAATTGGCTAGAAAAACACTGCGCAGTAAGCTGCGCCTGGGCTGTCAGCTGGCCTTTACAGCCCTTTCCAACGGGTACGTCCAGGGCTTTTTCAAGGGAAAAATCTACAGCGGCCCCACCAAATACGCCTGTGTGCCGGGGCTCAACTGCTATTCCTGCCCCGGCGCGTTGGGGTCCTGTCCCATCGGGTCCTTGCAGGCCGTCATCGGCAGCCGCAAGTTCCACCTGTCCCTCTATGTGCTGGGCTTTTTGATGATGGTGGGGGCCATCCTGGGAAAGGCGGTCTGCGGCTTCCTCTGCCCCTTTGGCCTGGTGCAGGATTTGCTGCATAAAATCCCCGGCGTGAAGAAGCTGCGCCGCTTGCCCGGCGAGAAGTATTTACAGTGGCTCCGGTATGTCATGCTGGGCCTTTTGGTGATCCTGCTGCCCATGGTGGTGGTGGATATTGTGGGCCAGGGCTCTCCCTGGTTCTGCAAGTATGTCTGTCCCTCCGGTACCTTGCTGGGCGGTATTCCTCTGCTGGCGGGGAATCCGGCCTTGCAGTCGGCGGTGGGCTGGTTGTTCACCTGGAAGGTGGCCATTCTGGTGGTCATTCTGGTGCTGTCGGTGTTCCTGTACCGACCCTTCTGCCGGTATCTCTGCCCCTTGGGAGCCATCTACGGTTTTTTCAACCGGTTTGCCCTGTACCGCTTTACCCTGAACGAAGACCAGTGTACCCATTGCGGCGCCTGCCGCAAGGTTTGCGGCCTGGACATCGACCCCAGCAAAACCCCCAATCACAGCCAGTGCATCCGCTGCGGCAAGTGTCTCGACAGCTGCCCCCATGGAGCCATCGTCTCCACCATGGCCAGACGCAAAAAGAAGGGAGAGACGGTATCTTGAAAGAAACCATTCTGGCCGGGCTGCCGGCCATTCATTTAACGCTCACGGAGCAGCAGGTGGATACCCTGTGCGCGTTTGGAAAGCTGCTGCTGGAGAAAAACCAGGTCATGAATTTGACGGCCATTACCGACCCCAAAGAGGTGGCCCGGCTCCATTTTCTCGACTCCATGGCGTTGCTGGACATTGCCGATCTGGCAGGTAAGCGGGTGGTGGATGTGGGCTGCGGCGCGGGTTTTCCCGGCGTGCCCCTGAAAATCGCCCAGCCTGCCATGGATTTGACGCTGCTGGACTCCCTGGGCAAACGCATGACATGGCTGGGGGAGGTGCTGCCCCAGCTGGGGATAGAGGCCGCCTGTGTCACGGCCCGGGCCGAGGAATTTGCCGCCGACCATCGGGAGCAATACGACTTCGCCACCTCCCGGGCCGTGGCCCGGCTCAACATCCTCTGTGAACTGTGCCTGCCTCTGGTCCGGGTGGGCGGCGCGTTCCTTGCCATGAAGGGCGCGGCGGCCCAGGAGGAACTGGACGAGGCCAAAGGGGCGGTTGCCAAGCTGGGCGGCAAGCTGGAACGGGTTTACGAATATCCCGTGGGCGATGCAGTCCACCGGGTGGTGGTCATCCGCAAGGTCAAACCGACCCCAAAGCAATATCCCCGGCGGTATGCCAAGATCAAACAGCAGCCGCTGTAACCGGTTTCAATGGGCATGTTGATGAAAACCGGAAACATGGCGGAGAAAAAGTTGTGACGTCCGACAATATGCACAACTATCTCCGGCATTTATAATGGAATCCATAAGCAGATTGCCCACAACTGAACAGGAGGAAATCCCATGCCCAATTTGTTTTACCTGTCTCGATCCACCGACGGCTGGCAGAATCTGGCCACTGATGAATGGCTGCTGGATAACCTGGCCCCCGACGAGATGATCCTCTACTGTTATATCAACCGCAATGCCGTCATCATTGGCAAGAACCAGAACCCCTGGCGGGAATGCAACCTGGGGGCCATGGAGGCCGACGAGGTGCAGTTGGTACGCCGCATCACCGGAGGCGGCGCCGTATATCACGACACGGGCAATCTGAATTTCAGCTTTATTGCCGGCGAGGACCTGTACGATGTGGAAAAGCAGATGAATACCATCTTGCAGACCATCCGGATGCTGGGCATTCCCTGTGAGTTTTCCGGCCGTAACGATTTGCTGGCCGAGGGCCGCAAGTTTTCCGGCAACGCTTTCTGCAAGCGGGGAAAGATCTGCCAGCATCACGGCACCCTGCTCATCAACTCCGACATGAGCCGGTTGCAGCACTATCTTCAGGTGGACCCCCGGAAACTCCAGGCCAAGGGTGTGGAATCGGTCCGAAGCCGGGTCTGCAACCTGACGGAATTTCGCCGGGACCTGACCATTCCCATGGTGGTAGGCACGCTGAAGCAGGCGTTCCGCAAGACCTACGGCGACTATACGGAGTGGGTTCCCACCCCGGCTGACGAGGCCGCCATGGCGCCCTATCGGGAGAAGCACAGCTCCTGGGAGTGGCGCGTGGGACAGACGCCTGCCTTTGATCTGGAGCTGGACCGTCGGTTTGACTGGGGCGGCGTTCAAATTCTGCTGACGTCCCGGGAGGGCTGCGTGGAAAAGGCCGAGGTATTTTCCGACGCCATGGACCCGGAACTGCCCGCCCTGGTGCAGGGACTGCTGACGGGCTGCCGGGTGGATTCCCAGCAGATGGCCCAGGCTTTGGACCGCTGCGAAAATCAACAAATCCAGGAGATTGCCGCCTGGATTCGCCAGGAGCGATTGTAATGCGCACGTTAAAATACGTTATTTTGGGTCTGCTCATGCGCCATTCCATGAGCGGCTACGACATCACCAAGGAGTTCCAGAACGGCCTGACGGAGTTCTGGGACGCCAAGCACAGCCAGATCTATCCGGAACTGCGGAGACTGTACGACGAAGGGCTCATCACCTACGAGGTGCAGATTTCCGGTGAGGCCCTGGAGAAAAAGGTCTATTCCATCACGGAGCAGGGACGGCAGGAGTTCCATGCCTGGGTGGAGGAGGATGTGGATACTATTCCGTTTCAGCGGGATGTGTTCCGTCTGAAGCTGTATTTCAGCGATAATCTGGAGCCGTCTGCGGCGCTGCATATCATCGACGCCCAGCGGCGTCTCCACCGGCAGAAGCTGGAACACCTGGAGGACAAGGTCCGGCGGTGCTTCGGCACGCCGCCCAAGCGGGGCACACCGGCGCTGGGAGACTATGTGGTGATCACCGGCGCCATCATGCGGGAGCGGGCCTATCTGGAATGGCTCGATGCCTGTACGGCGCTGTATCAGTCGGAACCCTAACAAAAGAATCCTCAAAAACCCCGCCGTGACACCACGGCGGGGTTTTGTGATGCAGATAGGGATCAGAACAGAATTTGCCAGGGAAGACGGCCGCTGTCGGGATCGGTGATGCCGAACTTTTCACGGTTGATCTCGTCAATGGCCTTGCACAGGGAGGCATAGGTGCCGGGGAACACAGAGCCGGGACCGCCTTGGGTGATGCAGGGAATGAAATAGTTGGGCCCAATGGCATCACAGACCTTGCGGGCGGCCTTGCGGCAGTCTTCCTCGGTCCAGCCGGAGAAGTCCACGGATTTGTTGTCGATACCGCCCATAAAGCTGATCTTTCCGCCGTACTTCTTCACCAGTTCCGGCACATTGTTGGACTCCATACAGCCCTGCCAGACGTCAATGCCCATTTCGATCATATGGGGCACCAGGGTGGCGGCGTAGCTGTCGGAGTGGTGGAACACCAGCTCCACACCATGATCGTGGTAGTATTTGTAAATTTCCTTGTAGGGTTCCAGGAAGAAGTCGGCAAACATATCGGGACTCATAAAGGTGCTCAGTTCGCTGCCCCAGTCGTCGTGGTGGAAAATGGCGTCGGGATGCAAATGGGAGCAGATGCCTTCGGCCAGCTTCAATTCCCACTCCGTGAGATATTTGATAAGGTCGTGCATCTCGTCGGGATTGGTGATGTAGTACACCAGGGCGTTGGTGATCTCACACAGATAGTGGGTCTGCTCGAAGAGACCGGGGGCTACAAAGGCGGCCTTGTAGGACTTGGAACCGTCCACGGCGTCGTATTGGGCTTTGAGTTGGTCCCAATCGGCCTGGGGGAAGTCCAGGGGCGGAGCCTTGACATAGTCCTTCCAGTCCTCAATGTCCTTGACCACGATTTTGTCGGGGGTGTGGACCGGGAAAGCGCCGGGGGTACCGGTGGGGAAGGAGTTGGTCACGCCCCAGGCGTTGACAATGTTTTCCTGGCCGGGGGCCGGGGAGGGATTATGCAGCCAGTAGGGGTGGAACAGAAGCTGAATGGCTTCGTACTGATTGACATAGCGGTCGGGCTTGCCGCCGCGGATAACCTGGCGGAGATTTTCCTTTGCAGTCAGCATGACATCAAACTCCTTTACATAAAAAACAGGTGATTATCGTAGAAAAAACGCTGTTTTTAAAATGATTATCATTGGTATGGTTCTATCTTACCAGTAATCGAAAAGAATATCCAGAGGCTGTCGGTACAATTTTTCACGGCGGGAAATGCGAGGTCATTGTGCCAACAGCACAATGGCCCGTGGACAGAGCGGTCCCACTGTGATAGACTGAAGGAAAAGGAGTGGTTCCCGTGAAATTGAGTATGTGGAATCTGGCCAACGCCCTGGCAGCCCTGGACCCGGAGGTGTCCATCCGCCCCGATTCCCCCATGGTCCTGCGCAGCGGGCGGCTGGCCTGGGCCACCAACTGCGTCCAGGTACGGCAGGACGGCCCAGACTGCCTGTGCCTATGGGAAAGCGATTCCATCCGCATCCGAGACATGGACGCTTTGGAGGGGGTGGAACTGGTTCAAAGTGTCTTCGACGCCATGAACGACTGGTATGCCGACCTGCGGGAGGCGGCGGAGGCCCGGGACTATCAACGGCTGGTGGACCGGTGCCATGTGGTGTTCCACAGCCCGGTACTGCTCAGTGATGAAAACGGCTGCGTCCTGGGGATCAGCGCCTGTTATGGCGCCGATGAAGTGGATGAGGAGTGGCGATACCTGAAAACGTATGGGTATGCCTCTCTGCGGGCCATTGAAAATATCCGGACAGCACTGGGGCCAGTAGCTGTCTCCAACGAGGTCGTCCGGCTGCCCCATCGCAGTTCCGGGCGATTTAGCGCCGGACTGACCACCCGGGTGTTCCGCAGCGGGCAGCCTTTGGGCCGCCTGACAGTGCTGGAGCGGGAGCGGCATCTGAACCGGGGGGATGTGCAGATCGTTCAGCAGATTGCCGCTCTGCTGGCGGTGAATCTCCAGCCGGAGCACACTGGCGGCAAAAGCGGCGGCGCTTATCTGGACCGGCTGATGGCGGGGCAGACGTTGGGGGAGACGGCCTGGGAGCACCTGTACCGCACCCGGGGATGGCTGCCGGAACACACCTACCGGCTTTGGGCGTTTCGCGGCGGCGGACAGGAGACGTCGCCCCTGCGGGAGACGTTGGGCCGCACGGTCCATCAGGCCATCTGTACGGCGGCGGAGGGACAGCTCTGGGTCCTGGTCAACGAGACACAGGGGGGACGAACCCTGGCGGAGAAATTGGAGAAACTGGCCGCCGATAACGGACTACATCTGGCGTGCAGTCTGCCAGGGGGCGGGGTGGCGGAGACGGTCCAATGGGCGGAACAGGTCCGCTACGCCATGGAGCGTTCCACGTCGCCGGCAGTTCTGGAGCCGTTTTCCACCTGGGCTGTGGACTATCTCCTGTGGGGGACCAGAGAAGCGGGCCAGGTGCTGGCGGCCTGTCATCCTGACGCCCGCCGCCTGTGGCGGGAAAAACAGGACGGCGCGCCCATGCTGTACGACACCCTGCGGACGTATCTCGACCTGGAACGGGGGGCCAATCGGACGGCGGCGGCCCTGTCCATCCATAAAAATACACTTTTTTACCGGCTCCATAAGCTGGAAGAGCTGTTGACCGCCGATCTGGATGATCCTCAGACCCGACTGCACTTGCAACTGTCCTTCCGCATTCTGGAGCAACAAAAAAATGACAGGCATTGAGCCTGTCATTTTTTATGGAGCAGGGTACGGGAATCGAACCCGCCTTCTCAGCTTGGGAAGCCGATGCACTACCGATGTACTAACCCTGCGTCATCTCGCAGAGTTAGTATAGCAGATTCCCGTGTAAAATTCAACCGAAAATTGTCAAGGTTTCAAACGGAACAGACGGCACCCATTTTCCCAGGTGATTTGTTCGATTTCCTCCACGGTTTTGTCCCGCAGCTGGGCCAGCTTTTCCGCCATACGGGGCAGCATGGTGGAGTCGCAGCGTTTGCCCCGGTAGGGCTCCGGCGCCATATAGGGGCAATCGGTTTCCAGTACGATGCGGTGCAGGGGCACATTCTCCGCCACCTCCAGCGCTTTGCGGGCGTTTTTGAAGGTCAGTACACCGGTAAAGCCCACATACCAGCCCAGCTTCACCAATTCCCGCGCCATCTCCAGAGAGCCGGAGTAACAGTGGAACACGCCGGTGACGTCGGGGAATTCCTTTACAATCTCCAGACCGTCGCCGTGGGCGTCCCGCTCGTGGACGATGACCGGCAGATGCAGCGCCCGGGCCAGTTCCATCTGCATCCGAAAGGCTTTTTTCTGCTGCTCCCGGGGTACGTCTTCATAATAATAGTCCAGGCCGATTTCTCCAATGGCGACCACCTTATCCTCTTTGGCCAATTCCCGATAGGTATCCACCAACGCGCCGTCCACATGGTCGGCGTCATCGGGGTGGGAGCCGACGGCAGCATATATAAAGTTGTATTGATGGGCCAGTTCAATGGCCATCCGGCTGGATTCCAGATCGCACCCGGCATTCAGAATGCGGCCCACGCCGTTTTGCTGCATGGAGGCCAGCAATTCGTGGCGGTCGTTGTCAAAGCGTTTGGCATCGTAGTGGGCATGGGTATCAAAGAGCATGGTCTGTTCCTCCTGCGTTCTGCTCCAGCCAGATCAGCAGCACCGCCACGTCGGCGGGGCTGACGCCGGAAATTCGCGAAGCCTGGCCCACATTGAGGGGCCGGATGGCGTTGAGCTTCTGCCGGGCCTCCAACCGCAGTCCGCCCAACTGGTCATAGTCCAGATCGGCGGGCAGCAGACGGGCTTCGGCTTTCTGAAATTCGGCCACCTGCTTTTCCTGCCGTTCCAGGTAACCGGCGTATTTTAATTGTATCTGCACCTGTTCCGTCACGGCGGCGGGCAGGTCCGGCCGTTCCGGGTCAAAGGGGGCCAGCATTTCATAGGTGACGCCGGGACGGCGCAGCAGGTCGGCCAGACGGGCCGACGATTTCACCGGCATCTCTCCGACTTGCTCCAGCATGGCCGAAAGTTCCGGGGAAGCCGGAACGCCCTTGGCTTCCAGACGGGCTTTTTCCCGTTCCACTGCCGCGTATTTTTCCTCCACAGCCCGGAGCCGGTCATCGGACACCAGACCGACGCGGTGGCCGATGGCCGTCAAACGCTGGTCGGCATTGTCCTGCCGGTGGAGCAGCCGGTATTCGCTGCGGGAGGTCATAATGCGGTAGGGTTCGTGGGTACCTTTGGTCACCAGATCGTCCACTAGAGTTCCAATGTAGCCGTCGGAGCGCTTGAGGATCATAGGCTCCCGGCCCAAGAGCTTCAAAGCGGCGTTGACACCGGCTACAAAGCCCTGAACGGCGGCCTCCTCATAGCCGGAGGAGCCGTTGAACTGGCCGGCGCCGTAGAGCCCGCTAATTTTCTTTGTTTCCAATGTAGGCAGCAGCTCCGTGGGGTCAATGCAGTCGTATTCGATGGCGTAGGCGGGCCGCATCATCTCGGCGTGCTCCAGACCGGGGATGGTGTGGAGCATTTCCAACTGGACATCCACCGGAAGACTGGACGAAAAGCCCTGCAAATACAGTTCGTCGGTGTCGAGGCCCGTAGGCTCCACAAAGAGCTGGTGCCGGGGCTTTTCCGAAAAGCGCACCACCTTGTCCTCGATGGAGGGACAGTACCGGGGGCCGATGCCGGTGATCTTGCCGGAATAGAGGGGAGAGCAGTGGAGGTTGTCCCGGATGACTCGATGGGTTTGTTCATTGGTATAGGTGAGGTAGCACACCGCCCGGTTTTTCAGAGGATGCTCCGTGGTAAAAGAGAAGGGCTCGGGATCGCTGTCGCCGGTCTGCACTTCCATTTTGGAGAAATCGACGCTGCGGGCGTTGAGACGGGGCGGCGTACCGGTTTTGAACCGCTGGAGCCGCAGGCCCAGGTTCCGCAGACAGTTGGAAAGACCGTGGGCGGCGTGCATACCGTCCGGGCCGGAGTCATAGGAGACGTCGCCGGTGATGACGCTGCTCTCCAGATAGGTGCCGGAGGCGATGACCACGGCGCGGACGGGAAACCGCAGGCCCAGCCGCGTCACCACGGCGGAGACAGCGCCCTGTTCCGCTTCGATTGCCGTCACCTGATCCTGGCGCAGATAGAGGTGCTCCTGCTGTTCCAGAATGTGCTTCATATGGGACTGATATAGCCGCCGGTCGGCCTGGGCCCGGAGGGAGTGGACGGCGGGGCCTTTGCCCAGGTTCAGCATCCGGTATTGGATGCAGCAGGCATCGGCGGCCCGTCCCATTTCACCGCCCAGGGCATCCAACTCCCGGACCAGATGGCCCTTGCCGGTACCGCCGATGGCGGGGTTGCAGGGCATATTGCCAACGGCGTCTAAATTGATGGTAAACACCACCGTCCTGAGACCCAGCCGGGCGGCGGCCAGACCCGCTTCGATTCCGGCGTGACCGGCGCCGATGACGGCGATATCGTAAGTTTCCATGGGGGATTCCTCCCAAACGCAGAATATTCTAGCCTATATTGTAACAGTTGAGGGAGGGAAGTGCATGAGGGGCGCCGCCCATGGCGGCGCCCCTCTTGGAGGAATGGGCGGGATTCAAACCTGTTCCAATTCGGCGGTATTCTGCAATCGGGCGGTGATGGTTTCGGCAGCGCGGAACGCTGTGTTGGCGGCCAGGGTGGCGACCACCACGCCGCCCATGCCCCAGCCGTAAAAGGAGAACACCGTGGCGACGGCACCGGTAAAGACGCCGTAGAGCACCCGGAAGGTCAGCCCCATGGGGGTGGTCACCGGGTCGGCGGACAGGAAGCAGGCCCCCAGGATGGTACCGCCCCAGCAGAGCACGGCCAGAGGGTCACAGTGGGGCAGCACTGCCGCTGTCAGAAACGACGCGCACAGATAGGGAAGGGCCACCGCCCAGGGCAGCAGATGGCGCATGGCCAGATAGGCCGCGCCCACCAGCAGCAGCAGCGTGGACGCCTCTCCCATGGCCCCGTCCAGATAGGCCATGAGGAAGGTGCCCTGGCAGTCCTTTAGGGCCAGGGGACACAAAAGAGGCAGCAGGGCGGCGCGGCCCAGTGCGGCGGGATTCCACCAGTTCTGGCCGATGCCGCCGGTGAGGACCTTGACGGACACGGCCAGGAAAGCCCCCAGGGGCGCGGCCCACAGGGCGGCCCGGGCGGGCAGCAACAGGGCCGACAGCAGGCCCGTCACCAGAATTGTCAGCGTTCGCAGCTCCTGCCGTCCGGTGAAGCGGTCCCATAGAAATTGGGTGCCGGCGGCAGCGGCCACGGCCAACAGAATCATGGCGGCGGCCCGCAGGCCGAAGAACCAGACGGCCCCCGCTGCTGCCGGCAGCAGGGCAATGGCGGCGTCCAGCATTTGCAGGGCCGTGGATTGGCCACAGTGGATGTACGGTGCGGTATTCATAATAAAACCTCCTCTTTGGATGGGGTGTACCCGGCGGCGGGACAGACGTAGCGGCAGGCGCCGCAGTGGAGACAATGGCCGATGCCCAGCCAGGGCTGGCGGTCCATGGGGCAGACGGCGGCGCAGCGACCGCAGCGGATGCAGGGGGTGCCGTTGCGATGGCGGCGGGGCGGTAGGACGCACAGGGATGTGATACCGGGGACCAGGGGACCGTCGGCATGGCGCAGGGGAGAGCCGGTCATGGGGCCGCCCAGCAGCAGGGGACCGTCCGGGGCGGCGGCGGCTTCCAGAATGGCCGACAGGGGCGCGCCCATGGGGGCGTCAATAAGGGCGTGGCCCCGCCGCCATGCCACACTGACCCGCTGGCGGATGGGGGGTGTGCCTTGCAGCGCCGCGCCGAAAGCGGCCACCGCGCTGACGGGCAGCACCAGCACGTCGCCCTCCTGGGGCGGCTGGCCGGGGGGCAGACGGCCTAGGGATTCTGCCAATAATTGGGGATGGGCCAGGGGATAGCGCTGGGGGACCGTCATCACGGTGCAATCCAGGGATGCGGCGGCTTGGGCCGCCTGATGCTGACCGGCTCCCACGGCCAGCAGGGTGCGCCGGGGATGGAGCAGTCGGTTCAGAAAGGCCAGGCCCGCCGCCACGGCGTCGGCGTCAAGACAGAGGGCCGCGTCCTCGGTGCAGTGCCACGGTTCCCGGTCCATGGCGGAGAGAATCAGCGTATCCAGTCCCGGCGCGGCCTGGGTGACGGCCTGGGCCAGGGGACGGCCGCCGGGCAGCCGTACGCCGCTGTCCCAGAGGGCGTACTCGTCGTCCGGCAGCTCCAGAGGGTCAGAGGCCGTGTCCAGACCGTCGTTTTGGAGGATCAGCGCCAGACAGGAGCCGCCGGCGGCTAAGTCCATAGTGTCCAGGGCGGCCACGGTGCCGGAGACCGGCGAGAAGAGGGGCAGGGGATCGCCGTTGCCGTCGGCTACCCGCTGGCCCCGGGAGACAGGGTCCCCGACCCGGACCAGGGGGGTTTCCCCCCGGGGCAGGGGCAGAATGATACGTTCTTGCTGCGGCAGACTGGTGGGGGGCGTGGTGACCGCCCGGCCCATGGGGACGCCGCGATTCCATGGCAGCATGGACAGGACCTCCTTCTATATCTGGTAAATTTTGGCTATATCATACCGGAGGCCGCCGGATTTGTCCACTGGCCGGAAGGGGTCGGAAAATGCAGAGGGGGGCGGAAGAGAAGCAAAGGCCCCCGCAGGCTCCCGGTGGCCGTCGAAAGTTGCGAACGAAAGTTGGTATAGACGGCGCGGCGGACGGCGGCCCGTCAGCTGCCGTCGGGGAAATGCGGGGAAAAACGGTTTTTCTTTGCATTTTTTTTATCCATGCGGTACAATACTCTTATCTATCCCCAAGGAGGGAACCCCATGTTTCCCAAGGAATTTTTAAGCCGCATGGAGGGGCTGATCGGACCGGAGGGTCTGGAGGCGTTTCTGGACGCCGCCAAGCGGCCCCGTGCCGTGGCCCTGCGGCTCAACACGCTGAAAAAACTGCCAACGGTCACCGGCGGCGAACCGGTGCCATGGGCGGCGAACGGCTATTATTTCGACCCCAACACCCGCCCCGGCCTGTCTCCCTATCACGACGCGGGGGCATACTACTTGCAGGAGGCCAGCGCCATGGCTCCGGCCGGTCTGCTGGATGTACGGCCCGGCATGACCGTTCTGGACCTGTGCGCCGCCCCCGGCGGCAAGTCCACCCAGCTGGCCGCCCTGCTGGATGGCCAGGGGCTTCTGATCTCCAATGAAATCGAGCCGAAACGGGCCAGAATCCTGGGCCAGAACCTGGAGCGCATGGGCTGCGCCAATGCGCTGGTGCTCAACGAACATCCGAAACGGCTGGAGGAGCGGTTCCCCGGCTATTTTGACCGCATTCTGGTGGACGCCCCCTGTTCCGGCGAGGGTATGTTCCGCAAGGAGGCCGCCGCCGTGGCCGACTGGAGCGTGGAGACAGTGCAGATGTGCGCCCGGCGGCAGGATGAGATTTTGAAATCCGCCGCCGTCATGCTGCGGCCCGGCGGCCGCCTGGTCTATTCCACCTGTACCTTTGCCCCGGAGGAAAACGAGGGTACCGTGTCCCGGTTCCTCCACACCCACCCGGACTTTCATGTGGTAAAGGTGGACGCCCCCTGGTTTGCCCCCGGCCGTCCCGACTGGATCGATGACCCGGCCCCCGGTCTTGAAAAGACGTTTCGTCTGTGGCCTCATAAACTGAAGGGCGAGGGCCATTATATTGCCGTGCTGGAGAAATACGGAGAGGATGCGGAGCCGGCGTTCTCCACCGCCCGTACCGGACGGCGGGAACCGTATCCCGCGGAATTGTCGGATTTTCTGACCGCCCTGGACATCAGTCTGCCGGAGGGAGAACTGCTGCCCTTTGGAAAATCCCTGTGGCTGGCGCCGCCTGCCATGCCGGAACTGCGGGGTCTTAAAGTCATCCGCCCCGGCCTGGAGCTGGGCCAGCTGCTGAAAAACCGGTTTGAACCGGCCCACGCCCTGGCCCTGTGGCTGAAAACCGCCGCCTCTGTGGCGGACTTTTCCGTGGACAGTCCGGAGATCGCCGCCTATCTGTCGGGCCAGACGCTTTCCGCCCCCCAGACCGGGTGGACGCTGATCACCGTAGACGGCCTTTCCATGGGCTGGGCCAAGGGCAGCGGCGGCGTGCTGAAAAACCACTATCCCAAGGGGCTGCGCCGGTAACCTATGGTTGGCGTGGATGCCATGTTGGGAAAAAGAACGGCAGGGCGGGGCCTGCCCCCGTTGCCGTACATCCATCCATAAGGAGGTTCGTGTGTATGTCAAAAGTCCTGATCGTCGAAGATGAACGGGCCATTGTGGAGATTCTCAAATTCAACCTGTCCCGGGAGGGCTACGAAACGCTGGAGGCATTGGACGGCGAAGCCGGTCTCCAGCTGGCCCGTACCGCCGACCCGGATTTGATTCTGCTGGACGTGATGCTGCCCAAGCTGGACGGCTTTTCCATCTGCCGTCAGCTGCGGGAGGGGGGCGTCAGCACACCTATCATCATGCTGACCGCCCGTGAGGAGGAAAACGACAAGGTGTTCGGCCTGGAGGCCGGCGCCGACGATTACATCACCAAGCCCTTTTCCATGCGGGAGCTGATGGCCAGAGTCAAGGCCAACATCCGCCGCCGCACGCTGGATTCCGCCGAGAACCCCGCACCGTCCCAGGAGACGCCGTCTGCGGGGCTGGTATTGGACCCGGACGGCTTCTCCGCCCGCAAAAACGGCGTCCTCGTGGAGTTGACCCAAAAGGAATTTGATCTGCTTTCGTTCTTGATGGCCGCACCCGATAAGGTGTTTACCCGGGAAGAACTGCTGGAAAAAGTCTGGAATTACGACTACTACGGCGATATGCGCACGGTGGACGTGACGGTGCGCCGGCTCCGTGAAAAAATCGAGGACGACCCCGGCAAGCCCGTCCACATCCTCACCAAGCGGGGCGCGGGCTACTACTTCGTGCTGTAACGGCACAGAAAAACGAGGTGCAACATGGGCTCCATCCGCACAAAACTGGTACTCATTATGATGCTGTTGATTCTGGCGCTGATGACCGTCGTCGGTTCCTTCCTCATCAACGGTGTCGGGAATTTCTATATCGATCAGTTCTACGACGAGATGGGCCGCACCTTCTCTCAGGACTTCATCCGGCAGCTCCAGGATACCGCCGACGAGGGCGAGAAGGAGATGCAGAGACTGCTCATGTCCAATGCGGACCTGGGCATCGATATCACCGGGCGCAACGTCTATGTCCTGGACAGCAGCGGCGCCATACTTGCGGGCTCCGACCAAACTGCCGCTGTCTCCACCACCAACAATCTGCTGGAGGCCCTCAATGGACGGGTGGGCCAGAACAGTTCCATCACCAGTCCCTATATGGATTTGGCGGTGCCCATCACAGGGGACAACGCCTCGTACATCGTCTATGTGCTGGACAATAAATCCACCGTCAACGACTTGACCGCCAATGTCATGGATATCATTGTGCAGTCTCTGATTATGGGCCTGGGCATCTGTCTGGTACTGTCGGT
Organism: Candidatus Avoscillospira sp. LCP25S3_F1; assembly: GCF_052117125.1. Taxonomy (NCBI): domain Bacteria; kingdom Bacillati; phylum Bacillota; class Clostridia; order Eubacteriales; family Oscillospiraceae; genus Candidatus Avoscillospira; species Candidatus Avoscillospira sp. LCP25S3_F1. The sequence continues at coordinate 114,526 of NZ_JBQKJT010000003.1, forward strand.
GCTGCTGGCACAAATCCTCATTACGCCTCTGCGGGCCCTGTCCAAGGGGACCCGGCGGGTGGCCGCCGGGGACTTTTCAGAAAAGCTGGAGGTCACCTCCCGGGATGAAATCGGTGCGTTGACCCGAGATTTTAACGACATGTCCCGGGTCCTCCGGGACACCCTGGCCGCCGCCGAAAACGAGCGCAACAAGCTCTCCACCCTGTTTCTGCATATGACCGACGGTGTGGTGGCCTTTGATGCCCAGGGCCGCGTTATCCACGCCAACCCCGCCGCTGTTCAGATGCTGGGCTGTGACCCGGCCAAATCCGGCGGCTTTGACGAGCTCTTCGGCCAGGAGACCCAGCTGCCTCTGGTGCTGGCTTTGGAGAGTCCGGAGTTCGTGGAGACGGAGAAAACCGTGGGCGACCGGAGTTTGGAGCTGTTTATGGCGCCGTTCACCACCGAGGGCAGCCCCGCCGGTGTCATCGCCGTCATTCACGACGTCACCGAGCAGCGCAAGAGCGAGCAGACCCGCCGGGAATTTGTAGCCAATGTGTCCCATGAGCTGCGCACGCCCCTGACCAACGTCAAATCCTATGCGGAGACCATGGCAGACGCCGGCGGCGACCTGCCGCCGGAATTGCAGCAGCAGTTCCTGGGCGTCATCATCAACGAAGCCGACCGCATGACCCGCATTGTCCAGGACCTGCTGACCCTCAGCAAGTTCGACTACGGCAAAATGGAGATGAACATCTCCCGGTTTTCCTTTGCCGGGGCCATCCGGGATGTGGCCGAAGCCGTGGCCATGGACGCCCGCAATCACGGCCACACCCTGACGGTGGACATCCCGGATGACCTGCCGGAGGTCAACGGCGACCGGGATCGTATCCAGCAGGTCCTCATCAATGTGGTCTCCAACGCCATCAAATACACCCCCGACGGCGGCCGTATCGAACTGCTGGCCGGTGTCAGCGGTGAACTGGTCTGGGCCAAGGTACGGGACAACGGCATCGGCATTCCCGAAAAGGACCTGCCCCGGCTGTTTGAACGGTTCTACCGGGTGGACAAGGCCCGGTCCAGAGAGTCCGGCGGCACGGGCCTGGGCCTGTCCATTGCCAGCGAGATCCTGCGCCAGCACAAGGGCGAAATCCACATCGATTCCGTCTACGGCAAGGGTACCACCGTCACCGTCACTCTGCCTGCCGCCGAACCCCAAGCGTGAAAGGAGGACCCATCGTGCGTCCACGCGCCAAGGAAGTGTGCAAGTCCATCCTCATTGTCCTGCTGCTGCTCTCCGTGGTGATGCTGTCTCTGACGGCCATTCAGTACAGTGGCGCCGACAGCCTTTCCGGCATGATGCAGACGCTGTCCGGAAAATTGTCCGCCCCGCCCAGAAAGACCGAGGACCCCACCTTTACCGATGCGGCGCTGCCCATCGTGATTACCGCGGTGGGTCCGGCGGGCCGCATCAGCTACCTGGGCAGCCAGGAGGCGTTGGACAACGCCTTTGCCGCCCTGGGCGGCCAGCTGGCCGCCGCTCTGGACACGGCGGGGACGGCGGAAGCGCTGAACCGTATGACCTTTCTCCGCCGTGCCGCCCAGGCGGAGCTGTACTTCTACTACCCCGGGGCCGTCCCGCTGAATGTGCTGTCCCAGTGGCTGGACGCCACCGGCGATGAACACACCGGCAGCGGACAACTGTTCTGCCTGCGCCGCAGCGGTGACGCCGTGGAGCTGCTGGTGGAGGCCGACGGCGTCTATCAGGCCATGGAAACCGAGGTGGACAGTACGACATTTGGCGAGGTTCTGGAGACCTTGGGTACCGACGGCTCGTTCTTGGCCGTTGAGGGCGGCGGACCCTACGGCCATCTGGACCCCATGACTGTCATTCAGCCGTCCTATACGGCGGTACCTGCCGTCCGGGCTTCCAACCCGGTGAACGAGTCGTTTCTCAGGACCGCCGCTACGACGTTGGGGTTCAATCCCTACGGCGACAGCGTGTACCAGGATGACAGCAGCACCACCTATACCGATAGCAACGCCGCGCTGCGCATCAGCGCCGACGGCGTTTTGAAGCTGGAAAACACAGGGCTGTCCCAGCGGTTCGCCGCCGCTGGAGACGGCGATGCCCAGCGTATCGAACTGGTCCGCTCCCTGGTGGACACCATCGCCGCCGGGCAGTTGGGGGACAGCTGTCTCTGGTTTACGGGGCTGGAGACCGACGGCCAGACGGCCACAGTGGAATTCTCCTGCTATGTGGAGGGACTGGAGGTCCTGCGGGCCGACGGCCCCGCCGTGGAAGCCCGCTTCCAGGGCAACATCCTGACGGAACTGACGCTGCGCCTGCGGACCTATACCGTCACCGGAGAGTCCACGGCCCTGCTGCCGCCCCGACAGGCCGCCGCCATCGCCCCGGCGGGGACCCGGCTGCGGCCCGGCTACGCCGACATGGGTGAGAACACCTTGCAGGCCGACTGGCTTCGTTCCTAAGGAGGCAAACCATGCCCATATCCAAGATCAAGAACATTGTGATTCTGATTCTCCTGGTGGCCAATATCATGCTGCTGGTGCTGTTGATTCCGTTGGCCCGCCAGCGCCAGAACCAGCAGGCCCAGTCCCAGGAGGCATTGGAGACGCTGTTTGCCCAGGCCGGTGTCCAGCTCCATGCCGGTCAGCTGCCCGATACCCGGCCCCTCTATACCCTGGAGTTTACTCCCGACGACAGCGGCGCTTTGCCTGCCATGCAGGCCCTGCTGGGGGAGATGGTGCTGATGGAGCACGATTCCACCCGCTATATCCAGACCTATTCCTCGGCGGCGGGCTCCTGCCAGCTGTCCCGGGGCAACGTGCTGACAGCCAAGCTCCAGGACCAGAAGCCTGTGGCCGATATGACCAAGGACCTGTCGGGCCTTCTGGTCCGGATGGGACTGGAACCGGCCGGGGTAACCACACCCCAGCGGGTCCGGGCCGGTGTCTACCGGCTGACGGCCACACAGCAGCTGCTGGAGGTGCCGGTGTTCACCGCCGCCGTCACGGCCAACTATGAAAACAACATTCTCACAGAGTTGACGGGGACGCTGTACTTCGACACCACCGGTCTGGTCCGCACCGACGATATCATCGGCTGTACCGCCGCCGACGCCTTGGTGGCGTTTCTGGGCAGCCGCGACACCCTGGGATGGGTGGGCGCCACGGTCAATGAAGTGGAACAGGGCTACTGCCGGGCCGATACGGCGTCGGCGGCGGTGGTGCGGCTGGTACCCGGCTGGGCCATCTATACCGATACCGGTGATTTCTGGGTCAACGGCATTACCCGCACGGTCAGCCCTCTGGTTCGGTGACGGAAAATTGTGGAAGGAAATTTGTTTCCGTTTGTTTTCAATTCTTAAAACTTTCTTTACATTCTCCCGATGGTGTGCTATACTGTTGTGTGCCGGAATCTGCCTTTTTAACCAGAACCGGCCTGTCGGCCATTGGCAGCCCCGTATGGGTATGGTTTTTCCATGATGGGGAATGCTGACAGTACCGGGAACCGTTCCCGGCTCCGGACACGGTCCGGAGCATCGATCCTGTATTGAAGAGGGCTGTAACATTGATCAAATATGAGATCAACGGCGGCAAACGCCTCCAGGGTACCGTGAGCATCTCCGGTGCGAAAAACGCTGCTGTTGCCATTTTGCCGGCGGCGCTGCTGGTGAGCGGCTCCTGCCGTATTGAAAATGTGCCGGATATTTCCGATGTGCGCCTACTGCTGCAAATTCTTGCCGATATGGGCGTGTCCATCCGCAGAAAGTCCCGCCATACATTGGAGCTGGACTGCACCCGTGTGCGCAATATTGTGGCGCCCATCGATCTGGTGCGCCGCATCCGTGCTTCCTACTACCTCATCGGCGCGGAGCTGGGCCGGTTTGGTCAGGCCAAGGTGGCGATGCCCGGCGGCTGCAACTTCGGCGTCCGCCCCATCGACCAGCATATCAAGGGCTTTGAAGCGTTGGGCGCCTGCGTCGATCAGCTGGACGGTTACGTCTGTGCCGACGCCCCCGACGGCGGCCTCACCGGCGGCCATGTGTATCTGGACATGGTCAGCGTGGGCGCTACCATGAATATCATGATTGCCGCTGTTCTGGCGAAAGGCACCACCATCATTGAAAACTGCGCCAAGGAACCCCATATTGTGGATTTGGCAAACTTCCTCAACGCCATGGGCGCAAAGGTCTCCGGCGCTGGTACGGATGTCATCAAAATTCGCGGCGTGGACCAGCTCAAGGGCGGCACCTACTGCATCATTCCTGACCAGATCGAGGCCGGAACCTACATGGCCGCCGTGGCCGCTGTGGGCGGCGATGTGGTGGTGGAGAACATCATTCCCAAGCATATGGACTGTATCACCGCCAAGCTGCGGGAGATCGGCGTTCAGGTCACCGAGTATGATGACGCAATCCGCATTACCCGGCAGCGCCCGCTGCGCCGGGCCAATGTGAAGACCATGCCCTATCCCGGCTTCCCCACGGATATGCAGCCGCAAATCGCCGTGTGTCTGTCTTTGGCCAACGGCACCAGCATCATCACCGAGGGCATTTACGACAACCGGTTCCGCTACACGGCGGAGCTGATGCGCATGGGGGCCAGCATCCAGGTCAACGGCGGCGTTGCCGTGGTGGACGGCGTGCAGACCCTGCACGGGTGCAGCGTCAAGGCCTGTGATCTGCGGGCCGGTGCGGCTATGGTCATCGCCGGTCTGGCCGCCGAAGGCCATACGACAGTGGAGGATATCCAATATATTGAACGGGGCTATGAGGACATTATCGGAAAGCTCCGGGCCATCGGCGCGGACATTCGGCGCATTGAGACTTACGAGGGTAACGGTACAGACGCCGCCGGTTAAGGAATATGAATTACGGGCGTGCCGCCGCGCGGCACGCCCGCTTGTGCTGCTATGGACAGGATTTTGACAGACGTTCCAAATCCAAATGGTAAAAGCCTTGCGGCGTCTTTTTCATGACGCCGTCGGCGCACAGCTTTTGGATAATGCGCTGAATGTGGCGGTAGCTGATGCCGGTAGCGGCGGAAATCTCCATCAGGGTTCCGCAGTAGCGGCTGCCCCGCCGGTGCTGCAACAGATGGCGGCACACCTGCTCCCGGGCCGGGGACAGACTGGCGCGTACCAAACGGTCGGTGCTGCGGGTCAGCTTCAACGACAAATCCCGGGCCACCTGCCGCAGAAATACCAGATTTTCCTCCCGCTGCCGCCGGGCTCTGGCGTAGGGATAGGCCAGACAGATGACATCTGTCTGGGCTGCCACGGTGGCCGTGGCCCCGTCGGCCTCCTGCATCAGTTCCACGTCCCCCAGCGCACCGCTTTCGGCGGTGTAGCACAGGGCCAGACGCCGCCCGTCGTCCTGGAGCACCAGGGCTTCCACCCGGCCCTCTATAATAAAATAAAGACTCTCCACCGGTTCCCCTTGACGAATCAACGTCTCCCCGGCGGAAAAAAACAGACAGCGGCAGTCGGCGGCGTCGATCTCATAGGGCCGCAGCTGTTCGGCATAGTGGGCCTTTGGCTGGATTTCCCGCATGGCGGTCCCCTCCTTTCGGGTTCATTGTACACGCCACGACGCCATATGACAAGTGTCCTACTGTCCGGCGGCGGGGCTGTGGTACAATGGGGGCAAATTCTCAGGAGGTGCTGTCATGGATACCATTCTTTCCCTGCTGACCGGTGTGGTCCTCGCCGTGATGATCCTGTGGAACGGCCAGCTGACCGCCGGTTACGGCAACTATGCCGCCGCCGTCATCATCCATGTGGTTGGAACGGTGTTTTCCGGCGTCCTTTGTCTGGCGGGACGGCGAAAAGTATTTGCCAGAGCTCCGTTCTGGGCCTATCTGGGCGGCGCAATCGGTGTGTTGTCCACCTTATTTAACAACTATGCTTTTGGTCATATCACCATGACCAGCATTGTGGCGCTGGGGCTCCTGGGCCAGACCATCACCTCGGTACTGCTGGACCGGTTTGGCTGGCTGGGCGCACCGAAGCGGCCCGTGGACCGGTCGGTGGCCGTGGCCCTGATCAGTGCCCCCGTGGGTATTTTTCTGATGCTGGACGGCAGTGTGAGCCAGTCGATGCTGGCGGTGCTGCTGTCGTTGGGGGCCGGTGTGACGGTGGTCCTGTCCCGGATGGTCAATGCCCGTCTGGCGTCGGAGACCAGCCCACTGGCCGGGTCTTTTGTCAACCATCTGGTGGGCTTGCCCATCTGTGTGGTCCTGCTGCTCCTGGTGGGCCAGTGGACCACACCGGCCGCGGGCACCATGGAGCCGTGGATGTACTGCGGCGGGATGCTGGGCGTGACCACAGTATTGCTGTTCAATATCACCGTGCCCAAGGTGTCGGCGTTCCGGTTAACGCTCCTGTCCTTTGTGGGCCAGGTGTTTACTGGTGTGGCTCTGGATGTGGCATTGGGCCAGACGGCTTCCGCCGCGTCGTTCCGGGGCGGATTGGTCATTGCGGCGGGCCTGCTGGTGTCGCAGCTGCTTGGCGCAAGAAAAAGCGTTGCCAAAACGGAAAATTAAAGTTTTACTCGATTTTTTTCAAAAAATCGCGGTTTCCAAAGGCAGAGCCTTTTGTCGCCTGCCGCAGCGGGCGAAATTCCCGCTGGCCGCAGCCAGCGAAATCCCCCAGCGTCCCTAACCGCCATCCGCAGATGGCGGAATCCCCGGCCAACGGCCAAGGCCCCCCGGCGTCACCCGAAATGGGTGGCAGCCGGGGGGCCTTCTGCGCACAACAAAAAATCTATTGCAACGTGGGGGTTCGCGCCGTGCGCGGCGCGACCGGGGCGCCGCCCCTGGACCCTGCGATTTTTTGAAAAAATCGAGTAAAACTTTTTATGTTTGGTACTTACAGGATTCCCAAGTGCTCCAACAGAATTTTACATCCCAACAGAACCAGGACCGCGCCGCCGGCCAGCTCCGCCCGGCTTTTGCCCTTTTCGCCCACGATGCCGCCGGCCCGAACGCCGATGGCCGACAGGACAAAGGTTGTTATGCCGATAAAACTGACGGCGGGGACGATCTCCACCTGCAAAAAGGCGAAGGTGATGCCCACGGTCAACGCGTCGATGCTGGTGGCGATGGCCAGAGGAAACATGGATTTACAGGAAAAATCGGCTTCCACACACTCCTCGTCCTCCTTGCGGGACTCCCGGATCATATTGATGCCGATGACGGCCAGCAGCACAAAGGCAATCCAGTGGTCCACATTGGTGATAAGCGACTGAAACCGGACGCCCAGCAGCCACCCCAGAAAAGGCATCAGCGCCTGAAAGCCGCCGAACCACAGTCCGGCAATTAAGGCATAGCGCAGCCGTACCTTACCGGCGGAAAGGCCCTTGCAGACCGAGACGGCAAAGGCGTCCATGGACAGTCCCACGGCGATCAGAAACAGTTCGATGATTCCCATATGTACCTCCCAAAACAACAAAAAAAGACGAAATCCGCCCAAGGCGAACTCGTCTCGTCATTGAAAACATGGCCAGAGGGCATCCCTCAGTCTGTTGACCATGCTACGCAGTCATCGCGCCGACTACTCCCAAAATTCTGCTGTATACCATATCACGGCAGCATGGGGATAGTCAATGCTAACCTCCGGAAAAAAACCGTGGCATTTTCCGCTGGAATCTGCTATACTATTATAAGAACGAAACGTTTCGCTTTCGTAGAGATTGACAGGAGGCTACGCCATGAAACATCCTCTGCATATGCTGGCCTTTGATCTGGGCGCCAGCAACGGACGCGGCATTCTCGGTTCCTTTGACGGTGAGAAGATCACCATGCAGGAGCTGCACCGCTTTGAAAACGACTACATCGACCTCAGCGGCGTCCTGTACTGGGACAGCCTCAATCTGTTCCACCAGACGAAGCAGGCCCTCTATGCCTTCAAGCGGGCGGGATTGGGCGATCTGGCCTCGTTCAGCGTGGACACCTGGGGCGTGGACTACGGTCTGCTGGACAAAAACGGCCATCTGCTGGGCAGCAGCCGTTCCTACCGCATGAGCTGCGACGCGGATATGGAGCGGGTCTGGCAGAAGGTGCCCTTTGAGACCCAGTTCCGCCGCACGGGCATCGCCGCCCAGAATTACAACACCGTCTATCAGCTGTGCCGCCGTCAGGCCGAGGGCGACGTAGCGCTGGAACAGGCGGAGACCATGCTGCTGACGCCGGACCTCATCGGCTATTTCTTCAGCGGGGAAAAGGCCAGCGAATACACCATCACCACCACGACCATGCTCTATGACCCGGTGGCGGGGGATTGGGATTGGGCTTCCATTGACGAGCTGGGTCTGCCCCGGCGCATCTTTACGAAGATCGACCGGCCCGGCACGGTCCGGGGCCATCTGCTGCGGTCCATTGCCGAGGAGGTGGGCATCAATCAGGCGGCCCACTGTGCCGTCGGCGGCCACGACACGGCTTCCGCTGTGGCGGCCATTCCCGGCCAGGGCAACTTCGCGTTCTGTTCCAGCGGCACCTGGTCCCTCTTCGGCGTGGAAACCGACCGGCCCATCCTCTCCGACGCCGTCCGTGACGCGGGCTTTACCAACGAAGGCACGGTTCAGGGCGGCTTCCGGCCCCTGAAGAATATCATGGGTCTGTGGCTGATTCAGGAGTGCCGCCGGGACTGGGCCAAGGTGGGCAACAAATACAGCTGGGACGAAATTGTGGAGATGGCCAAGGGCGCCGAGCCCCTGCGCTCCGTCATCGACCCCAACTACGGCCCCTTCTTCTCCGCCGGCAACATGGAGGAGAAAATCCGGGACTACTGCCGCAAGAGCGGCCAGCCCGTCCCCGAGACGCCGGGACAGGTGGCTCGCTGCATCTATGAATCCCTGGCCCTCAAATATCGCTGGGCCTTGGAGCGGCTGGAGGAGATCAAGGGCGCCAAGCTGGAAGCCCTGAACATTGTGGGCGGCGGCATCCAGAACAAGCTGCTCAATCAGATGGTGGCCGACGCCATCAATCTGCCGGTGGTCACCGGACCCATTGAGGGCGCCGCCATCGGCAATCTGCTGATGCAGGCCGTGGCCCTGGGCGAGCTCAAGGGCCTGGACGAAGTCCGGCAGGTGGTCCGCAATTCGGAAACCGTGGTCACCTACGAACCCCACCACACCCAGGCTTGGGCAGACGCCTACGGGCGGCTGCTGGAAAGCACGGAAAAAGTACAGGCGTAATTCCATTCGGGCGCACCATGCTGCGGTGCGCCCGCTTTCTGTCTGCAAGCAAACCGGATCGGGTTATTACTCTGACCGGGGAGCACAGGGACAGCCGGGGACTGCCGGACGGTCCGGCCCGCAGGACGAACGGCCGATGCAGTCCTCGGGACTGTCGCGCAGTTCCGCCACGGCTTCCAGCTTCTGCTGTAACAGCCATTGTTTCATAATCAGCGATTGCAGCAGTTGCCGGGTGCAGCGGCAGCTGGCGAGAAGCTGGCAGAAGGTGAGTTCTCCGGCGGCGTACCGCCGTACCACGGCCTGGGTCTGTTCGCCCTGGGCATTGAGGATATGGGAGGCGGACATGGCCTCCAGCGCCGCCGACTCCAATAGATCAATGCGGGTCTGACGGAAAGACGGCCGGTGTTCTGCCGGTGGAATCTGTGGCATTCCCATGGTACATCGTCTCCTTTGTTGGATGTGCGCCAAAGCGCTGCTACAGTCTATGGCCTCCGCCGGGAGAATAGACCGGCGGGGCTTGCGCCGGTTGGGGAAAGCGAGTATAATAAAACCCATATATCGTCATGGAAGGGGAGGTGCCCCATGAAGAGTTATTTTAAGCTGCTGTTCCAGCGGGCAGTGGTCGTGTCCCTGTGTCTGCTGATTCAGGTGGGCGTGTTGGTGTTCGGCGTACACTACCTGTCGGGCTACTCGGTCTGGTTCAACATCGGCATGGATATTCTGGCCTGGCTGGCCGTCATCTGGATTGTGTCGTGCCGCACGGAACCCACCTACAAAATCGCCTGGATTATTCCCATTCTGGCCCTGCCGCTCTTCGGCATCTCCTTCTATCTGCTCTTCGGCGGCAACCGGCTGTCCCGGCGGCTCAAACGGCGGATGCAGACGGTGCAGCAAATCCATATGGACAACCTGACCCAGGATATGCGGGTGCTGGAGCGGGAGGAGGCCCTGAGCCCCGACGCGGCGTTACAGTCCAACTACCTGGTCCGCATTGCCGGGTGTCCCGTCTGCGAGAACACCGAGAGCACCTATTACGCCTGCGGCGAAGCGGCGGTGGGAGATATGCTGGATGCCATCGCCCGGGCCGAACGGTATATTTTCCTGGAGTACTTCATCATTCAGACCGGACGGCTGTGGGAGCAGATCCTGCGGCTTCTGCGGAAAAAAGCCGCCGCCGGTGTGGATGTCCGTGTCATTTACGACGATTTCGGCTGCATTATGACGCTGCCCGGCGGATACTGGCGGAAGCTGGAAAAGGTGGGCATCAAGGCCTGTCCGTTCAATCCCTATGTCCCCGTGCTGTCCTCCCGGCTCAACAACCGGGACCACCGGAAATTCCTCATTGTGGACGGAGAGATCGGCTTCACCGGCGGCATGAATCTGGCCGATGAGTATATTAACCTGGAAGAACGCTTCGGCTACTGGAAGGACTGCGTCATCCGCCTCAAGGGTGAGGCCGTCTGGCCCATGACCGTCATGTTCCTGGCCATGTGGGCCCAGATCAAGGGCTGGAAGGAGACCGTTTCCTTCTACAAGCCGCCCCGGCCCATCGCCGTCAGCAAGCGGCCCCACGGTTTTGTCCAGCCCTTTGCCGACAGTCCGCTGGACAACGAGCCGGTGGGCGACACGGTATTTTTCAACCTGATTACCAAGGCCCGGCGGTCGGTGTATATCATGACGCCGTATCTGATCATCAGCGACAAAATGATCTCCGCCCTGACGGTGGCCGTCAAAAACGGCGTGGATGTGCGGATCATCACCCCGGGCATTCCCGACAAAAAGATGGTCTTCGCCGTGACGCGGGCCCATTACGCGGACCTGCTTAGCCAGGGCGTGAAAATCTATGAGTACAGCCCCGGTTTTGTCCACGCCAAGGTGGTCTGTGTGGACCGGGAATACGCTGTGGTGGGTACGGTGAACTTTGATTTCCGCAGTCTGTACCTCCACTTTGAGGACGGCGTGTGGCTCTACAAGGCCGACTGTGTGGGCGCCGTGGCCCGGGACTTCGATGAGACGTTTCCGCTGTGCCACCGCATGAGCCTGGCGGAGGTCCGCTCCTGGCCCCTGCACCGGCGGCTGGCCGGTGCGTTTCTGCGGCTGTTCTCTCCTTTAATGTAACAGGATGGGCAGGGTGGCAGGCAGCCGCCCTGCCCAGTTGTCCCTCCGGGAAAAAACCCTGGAAAATCGCTATACAAACGATGTATTATCTGCTATACTGATATAAAACCAATGGTGCGCCCTGCTGCGGCGCTTTATCTTTTTCTGAAAGGCAGGAACTTGTATGGCAGGAACTTCTGCGGTCATTTTCGTCCCGGACGATACCAATAAGACCGGCTACGGCCGGCCGCTGATGCTGTCCCGGATTATGGGCAGCCCGTTGCTTTCCTGGCTGGTGTCGGCGCTCATCGCCCGCGGAGCCGGTCGTTTTTTTCTGGTCTGTCATGAGCAGTGGGCCACAGAGGCCCGGGCCTGTTTCCCGGCCGGAGTGGACCTGATGGTGGCAGGCAGCGCCGATGCGGCTGATCTGCTCCATGTGTTTCTGTCCACGGCGGAGGATGAAGACCGGGAGACCGTGGTGGTGACCGGCCCCGCCGTCTTTGTCTCCACCCGTCTGACCGCGCAGGCCAACGTGATCCCAGCCCCCAGCTGTGTCTACCATGTGGACCGGGAGGCCCTCATGGACGCCCTGGACGAGAAGTTCAGCTTCCTGGAGTTCCTGCGCCAGCGGGGCAAGGCCTATGCCGACCGGGACGGCGTCTACTCCATCCGCTCCGGCGAGGAGCTGGCTGCCTGGCAGCCCACGCTGAACCTCCAGCATCTCCATGACCTCATCCGCGGCGGCGTGGAAATCTGGGACTATCAGAACTGCTATGTGGACCCCACGGTGCGCGTGGGCAAGGGCACGGTACTGATGCCCGGCACCATCCTCCGGGGCGGCACTGTGATCGGGGAAAACTGCGTCATCGGCCCCAACGCCCTCCTGGAGAATACCATCATCGGTGACCGCACCACCGTCAACAGCTCCCAGCTGTACGACGCCCATGTGGGCAGCGACACCACCGTGGGCCCCTTCGCCTATATCCGCCCCAACTCCCACATCGGCGACCATGTGCGGCTGGGCGACTTTGTGGAGGTCAAGAACTCCACCATCGGCGACGGTACGAAGGTGTCCCATCTGACCTATGTGGGCGACAGCGACGTGGGCCGCAACGTCAACTTCGGCTGCGGCACCGTCACCGTCAACTATGACCGGGCCAAGAAGTCCCGGACCACCATCGAGGACGATGCCTTTATCGGCTGCAACACCAATCTGGTGGCCCCCGTCACCGTGGGCCGCGGCGCCTACACCGGAGCCGGTTCCACCATCACCGACAACGTGCCGTCCGGCGCCCTGGCCGTGGCCCGGGCCCGCCAGACCAACAAGCGCGAATGGGCCAACCGCCACAAGCTCAAGGAATCCAAGTAACCGTTCAGCAGGTGCTGATTCGTACGATATACAACGATAAAAACCAAAAACGTGTAGAGAGGTACAGTACAAATGATTACACATGGTAAAGAAGTAAAGGTGTTCGCCGCCAACGCCAACCGTCCCTTTGCGGAGGGCGTCTGCCGCGCTCTGGGCGTACCCCTGGGCGAAGGCACCGTCACGACCTTTGCCGATGGCGAAGTCTCCGTTACCCTCAACGAGACCGTCCGCGGCTGCGACGTCTTTATCGTCCAGCCCACCTGTAAGCCGGTCAACAACAACCTGATGGAACTGCTGGTGACCATCGATGCCTGCCGCCGCGCTTCCGCAGGCCGCATCACCGCCGTCATGCCCTACTTCGGCTATGCCCGTCAGGACCGCAAGGCCAAGAGCCGCGATCCCATTTCCGCCAAGCTGGTGGCCAATATGATCACCTGCGCCGGCGCCGACCGCGTGCTGACCATGGACCTCCACGCTTCCCAGATTCAGGGCTTCTTCGACATCCCCGTGGATAACCTGCTGGGCAATCCCGTATTCGTACAGTACTACCGCAACATGTTTGAAAACACCGACGACGTGGTGGTCGTCTCCCCCGACGTGGGCAGCGTGGCCCGCGCCCGCGCCTTCTCCGCCAAGCTCCACATGGGCCTGGCCATCGTCGATAAGCGCCGCCAGAAAGCCAATCAGTGCGAGGTTATGAACATCATTGGCGACGTCCGGGACAAGACCTGCATCCTGTTCGACGATATGGTGGACACCGCCGGTTCCCTGTGCAATGCCGCCAATGCCATCAAGGAAGTGGGCGGCGCCGCCCGGGTCCTGGCCTGCGCCACCCATGGCGTTCTGTCCAACCCCGCTGTCCAGCGCATTCAGGATAGCTGCATTGAAGAGCTGATGCTCCTCAACACCATCCCCCTGCCGGAGGAGGCCAAGGGCTCCAAGATCCGCCAGCTGGATGTGACGCCCCTGTTTGCCGAGGCCATCCGCCGTACCTTCGACGAGGTCTCCATCTCCTCCCTGTTCTAAGAGGTTGTATGCTGTTCAAGTCTTCTCCCTGTGAATATCTGGTGGTGGGTCTGGGCAACCCCGGCAGCCAGTACGAGGCCACCCGCCACAATGTGGGCTTTCGAGCCGTGGACGCCCTGGCCAAGGAAGCCGGCGTCAAAATCGACCGGGCCAAGTTCCAGGCCCTCACGGCCCAGGCCACCGTGGGCGGCGTCCGGGTGCTGCTGATGAAGCCCCAGACGTATATGAACCTCAGCGGTGTGGCCGTCAAGCAGGCCGCCGACTTCTACAAGGTGCCGCCGGAGCGGGTGCTGGTGCTGTTCGACGACATCGACCTGGATGTGGGCCGCCTGCGCATCCGCAGAAACGGCTCCGCCGGTGGTCACAACGGCATCAAGTCCATCATTTCCAGCCTGGGCAGCCAGGAGTTTCCCCGTATTAAAATCGGCGTGGGCGCCAAACCCCATCCCGATTACGATTTGGCCGACTGGGTCCTCAGCCGCTTTACTCTGGCCGAACAGAAGCTGCTGGACCCGGCCATTGAACACGCCGCCGAAGCCGTGCCGGTGATCTTCACCCAGGGCATCGAGCGGGCATCGTCCCAATTTAACCGTAAATAATTGCCGAATTTCAGGGCAAAGGGGGGCTTTGGCCCACCTTTGCCCCTTCGGTCGTTATGGAATTCCAATTTTTTACAATTATTCAGTTATGAGAGGTGAACCATGGACGTTTTACTTTCCGCCCTGCGGGGCCTGCCGGAATATGAAAAGCTCCTGACCGCCGTGGCGGCGGACCGGGCGGCGGCGGTGTCGGGTACGGGCCAGGTGGCCCGGGGCCATTGGATTGCCGCGCTGTACCGACACTGTGACCGGCCCATGGTGGTGGTCTGTCAGGATGACGAGGCCGCCCGTCGGGTCCAGGAGGAGCTGCGGGCCTTTCTGGGGGAGGAAGCCCCCATTCTGCCCACCCGGGAACTGACGCTGTATGACACGGCTGCGGTATCCCGGGGCTGGGAGCAGAAGCGGATCAAGCAGCTGTATGATCTGGCCATGGGCAAGACGCGGCTGCAAATTGCCTCTCTGGAGGCCCTGACCTTGCGAACCATGCCCAAGGCGGTCCTCTGCGGCGCGTCCATGACGCTGCGGCCCGGCATGAATCTGGAACCGGAGGAGCTGGGCCGGCGGCTGGAACAGGCGGGATACGCCCGGACCTCTCTGGTGGAGGGGCCCGGCCAGTACGCCTTGCGCGGCGGCATTGTGGACGTGTTTTCTCCGGCCTGTGAAAACCCCCTGCGGGTGGAGTTTTTCGGGGATGAAGTGGATATCATGGGCTTTTTCGACGTGCTGACCCAGCGGCGGACGGAAAACGCCGACGAGGCGCCCATTTTGCCGGTGGCCGAGGCCCAGCCCCATCTCCATCCCGGCGGCCTGTCGGGCCTGTGCGACGACCTTCGGGCCATGATCGCCCGGCAGAAGCGCCGGAAGACCGTCAACACGGCATTGGTGGAGACGCTGCAAGGGGATTTGGACCGGCTGGAAAGCGGCGTCCCCCTGGCTGCTGCCGACCGGTATCTGTCGCTGCTCTATCCCGACAACAGCTGCGGCGCCGACTACGTTTCCAAAGACGCCCTGGTGATTTTCTGCGACCACAGCAACCTCCAGCGGGCCGCCCGGCTGCGCCAGGAGCAGCTGGGGATGGAACTGGACGGTATGCTCCAGGGCGGTCTGGTGGCGGGGGAGCTGTGCGACTATGTGACGGAGTATGAGGACGTCTTCGACCGGTTCCAGAATCAGCCGGTGGTGTTCCTCGACAACTTCCTGGCCACCTCCTACCCGAAAAACCGGCCGCCTCAGGAGCTGCTGTCGGTGACGGCCAAGCAGCTGCCGCCCTACGGGTCCAGTCTGGACACAGTGGCTCAGGATTTGCGGTACTATCAGAACATCGGTTACGGCGTTCTGGTGCTGACGGGTAACCGCCGCCGGGGCGAGATTTTGCAGGAGCTGCTCCAGGGTCAGGACATCAAGGCCAGCCTCTATTATCCGGCGGAAGCCCTGCCCAAGGCTCACCAAATCTTTTTGACCGACGGTGCGCTGCCTGCCGGTATCGAGTATCCGGAGTTACAGCTGGCCATTCTTACCGAGGGCCAGCTGCTGGTTCAGAAGGCCGAGAAGCGCAGGGCCGCCGCCGCGCCGGAGCAGCAGAAGAAGAAAAAGGCCACCAACCGCCAGAAGCTCAACTCCTTTACAGACCTGCACCCCGGCGATCTGGTGGTCCACGAGCACCACGGCATCGGCCGGTATGTGGGCATAGAGCAGATCAAAGTGGACGGGGCCTTGAAGGACTATGTCAAAATCGCCTACCAGGGAACGGACGCCTTGTATGTCCCGGCTACCCAGCTGGACATGGTCAGCAAATACATCGGCGGCGGCGAGGATACGCCGGTGAAGCTCAACAAACTGGGCGGCGAACAGTGGCAGAAGACGAAAGCCAAGGCTCGAACAGCGGCCAAAAAGCTGGCCGTAGACCTCATTAAACTGTACGCCCAGCGCCAGCGGCGCATGGGTTACGCCTTTTCCGCCGACACGCCGTGGCAGACGGAGTTCGAGGATGCCTTTCCCTATGCGGAAACCGAGGACCAGCTGCGGTGCGTGGCGGAGATCAAGGGCGATATGGAGTCGCCCCAGCCCATGGACCGTCTCCTCTGCGGCGACGTGGGCTTCGGCAAAACGGAGGTGGCCTTGCGGGCCGCCATGAAGTGTATGCTGGACGGCAAACAGGTGGCGGTGCTGGTGCCCACCACCGTTCTGGCCCGGCAGCACTATGTGACGGCGAAAAAGCGCTTCGGCGGGTTCCCCGTCAATATCGACGTGCTCTCCCGGTTCCGCACGGCCCAGCAGCAGAAAGACACGTTGAGCCGCACGGCGGCGGGCCAGGTGGATATGCTCATCGGCACCCACAAACTGCTGCAGAAAAACGTGTCGTTCAAGGATTTGGGCCTGTTGATTGTAGATGAGGAGCAGCGGTTCGGCGTCAGCCACAAGGAGCGGCTCAAGGAGCTGTGCGGCAACGTGGATGTGCTGACCCTCAGCGCCACGCCCATTCCCCGGACGCTGAACATGGCTCTCAGCGGCATCCGCGACATGTCCACCATCGAGGAGCCGCCCCGGAACCGCTATCCGGTTCAGACCTTTGTCCTGGAACACAACGACGCCGTCATTCACGAGGCCATCCGCCGGGAGTTGGAACGGGGCGGACAGGTGTTTTATCTCCACAATCGGGTGGAGAGCATCGACCGTTGCGCCGCCGACTTGCAGAAAGCGTTTCCCGATGCCCGGGTGGCCGTGGCCCACGGCAAGATGAACCAGGAACAGCTGGGCGACGTTATGCAGCAGATGGACGAGGGCGAGATTCAGATTCTTGTCTGCACCACCATCATCGAAACAGGCATTGATATCTCCAATGTTAATACACTGATTATTGAAAACGCCGACCGGTTCGGCCTCAGCCAGCTCCATCAGCTGCGGGGCCGGGTGGGCCGGTCCAATCGCCACGCCTTCTGTTACCTGACGTTCCGGCGGGGTAAGGTCCTCAGTGAAGTGGCCGATAAACGATTGTCGGCCATCCGGGATTTTGCCGCCTTCGGCTCCGGCTTCAAAATCGCCATGCGGGACCTGGAAATCCGCGGCGCGGGCGATCTGCTGGGCGCGGAACAGTCGGGCCACCTGATGAGCGTGGGCTACGATATGTATTTGAAGCTGCTGGAAGAGGCCGTGCTGGAGGAACGGGGCGAACCGGTGCCACGGGAAGCCGAATGCTCCTGTGACATCTCCGTCACCGCCAACATCGACAAGGATTACGTCCCGGCCGGTGAGCAGCGTATGGACCTGTACCGCCGCATGGCCGCCATCCGGACCCAGGAGGACGCCGACGAACTGTTGGACGAAATTGTGGACCGATTCGGCGATCCCCCCAGAGGCGTCATGAATCTGGTTGATATTGCGCTGCTGCGGGCCAGGGCCGCCGCCGTGGGCGTCATCGATATTTCCCAGAAGGAGGGGCGGGTCAATTTTACCCTGTCCAGTCTGGATTTTTCCGCTGTGTCGGCCATCTGTGCCGAGCCGTCCTTCCACAATAAACTGTTTTTCTCCGCAGGTTCCATCCCGCTGTTGACCTGGAAATTGTCCAAAACCGATGACCCGCTACGAGTTGCCCAAAACTTTGTGGCAAAATATGCCGGCTTTTGTTCAAACGGGAATGTTTTGTAACTTATGGGGATAATTTGTAATAAAACCGTAACAGAAATGTCCTTGGCAAAGGGGCCGCTATGGGATATAATAAGACAAAAATCTACAATGCCGATTGCATTGCGTATTTAGGAGACGACCATGGGAAAATTTGAAAAACCTAGGAATCAAAAGTCTGTTCCATCGAAACCCACGGCTGCCCAGAAGCATACGGCCAAAGTTACCAAGACGACCAAAGCCGCCCAATCGACCAGAGCGGCGCAGCCGGCCAAGTCTGCCCAGCCCGCCAAAAAGCAGGGCGGCGGCAAGGGAAAAATCGTTGCCATTACCGCGGCCACGCTGGTGGCCCTGGTGATTCTGGGCGGTCTGGGCTATGCCCTGGCGGTCCACAGCGGCGGCAATATTCTGCCCGGCGTCAGTGTGGCCGGTGTGGATGTGGGCGGCATGAGCCGCGAAGAGGCCAAGGCCGCCGCCCAGAAGGCCGTTGATGCCACCTACGGCACCGAGACGTTGAAGGTGACGCTGCCGGACCGCACCTTGTCCTTTGCTCCAGCCGACACCAAGGTCAGCGTGGACGTGGACCAAGCCGTGGAAGCCGCCTGGAACTACGGCCGCGACGGCGGCATTTTCCAGACGCTGAAACAGTCCCTCTCCGCCGCCACGGAAGTTCTGCACACGGTGGACATGGGCAGTGCGCTGAATCTGGATGAGGAGTATATCCGCTCCACCATCGACGCCACCGCCGCGGAGGTCCAGTCGGAGCGGAAGGATTCTACCTATGAAGTGGTGGAGTCCGAAGTAGAGCAGCCCGCAGAGGGCGGCAAAGAGGGCGAGACCGTCAAGGAGACCATCCCTACGGAGGTCCTCATCCATGTGGGTACCAGTGAGAGAAGCCTGGACGCCGACGGCCTTTATGACGCAGTCATGACCGCCTATATGAACAACGATTTCACGCCCCTGGAGTACAGCTACGAGGAGACCCGCTATACCCAGGTGGATCTGGACGCCCTCTATCAAGAGATGTGCACCGACATGGCCGACGCCTACTACGACAAGGACAAAAAGGAAATTGTCGACGAGGTGGAGGGCTACGGCTTTGACCTGGCTGCCGCCAAGCAGAAGCAGGACATGGCCGAAGAGGGCACCGATCTGTCCATCACTCTGTCGGCGGTGGAGCCGGAGGTCACCCGGGCCAAGCTGGAAGAGACGCTCTTTGCCGATGTGCTTGGCAGCGCCGACACGGCCTATCCCTATAACCCCGGCCGTACTACCAACCTGGATTTGGCCTGTAAGGCCATCGACGGCACCATCCTGAACCCCGGCGACGTGTTTTCTTTCAACGACATCGTTGGTGAGCGGACGGCGGCCAAGGGCTACCAGCCGGCCATTGCCTTCGTCAGCGGCACTTCCACGCCGGAGCTGGGCGGCGGCATCTGCCAGGTGGCTTCCACCATCTACTACAGCGCCTTGAAAGCCGACCTGAACATTGTGGAGCGGCTGGAGCATATGTACACCGTGGACTATGTGCCGCTGGGTATGGACGCCACCATCTATTGGGGCAGTAATGTAGACTTCAAGTTCTCCAATTCCACCAATAACCCCATCCGTATTGACGCCTATCTGAAGGATGGCAAGGTGCATATTGGTCTGGTGGGCACCAAGGAAAGCGAGTATACGGTGGACCTCACCTATAAGACCATATCTACAACCCAGTGGCAGGATGTGACTAAGGTCGATGAGTCCAAGCCTGCCGACTACAAGGAGGTCACGGTCACGCCCTACACCGGTTATAAGACCGTCACCTACAAGCGGTATCTGGACGCTGACGACAACCCGGTCACCGAGTGGGAGAAGGTCCAGTTCCCCAACAGCACCTATCAGAAGCGGGACCGTGTGACGGTCATCGGTAAGCAGGAGGAAGAGGTACCGGAGGAGCCGACGACACCCACCGAGCCCGGCACGGGCAGTGGTACGACAACCGATCCTGGTGTGGGCGGCGGCACCACCACCCAACCTGGAACCGGCGGCGGTACGACGACCGATCCCGGCACTGGCGGCGGCACAACGACCGACCCCGGAACCGGCGGTGGTACCGGCGGCACAGACACCGGCACGGGCGGTGGAACCGGCACGGGTACCGGTGGCACGGACACCGGCACCAGCGGTGGAACTACAACGGATACCGGCAATGGTTCCGACGTGCTGGAATAATCTCAACTACCAAAACAGGAGCGCTGCACAGCGGCGCTCCTGTTTTCTGCGTTTATGGGCCATGGCATATTGAAAAAAAGCGTTCTAAGGACCGGCGCGGCTGCATAGGATACCTTATAGGGAGGGATTGCCATGCAGAGCGACAAACTGAGGGTCCGCCGTCGGGCGGCGTCCATGCTCACCATGGCTCTGGCCCTGCGGCTGATGATGGCGCTGGGGGTGGAGGAGTGGACCACCCGCACCTTGGAAGCGTGGCTGGCGCCGCCGGTACCGGCGGTGGCTATGGCTGCCACAGCGCCGGAGCAAACACAAGAACCGGAACGGACGCCGGAACAACAGCAGGAGGAGTCTGTCTTGCCGCCATCGGAAGGGGACAAGCTGGTGTTTACCGAGGAGGACGCAGCGGCCATTACCATCGGCGGGGCCTGTACCTACGACGTGGACCCGTGGGAACTGCTGCAGCGGGAAAGTGTTCTGAATTTTGACCAGGACGGACCCACGGTGCTCATTGTCCATACCCACACCTCGGAGGCCTACACCATGGAGGCCGGTTGGGAATATGACGAAAACGAAACCGCCCGCACCCAGGACACAGAGTACTCTGTGGTTCGGGTGGGGCGGGTCTTGGCCGAGGAATTGGAAGCGCGGGGCATTTCGGTGCTCCATGACACGTCGTTCAACGACTATCCCAGCTATAACGGGGCCTATAATTCCACGCTGAAAAAGATTCAGCAGTGGGTGGAAGAGTATCCGTCCATTCAGATGGTCATTGACATCCACCGGGATGCGGCGGCCAACGAGGACGGTACGCCGGTACACCATGCCGTCACCCTGGACGGCCGGGAGACTGCTCAGTTGATGCTGGTGGTTGGCACCGACCAGGGCGGTCTGAGCCACCCCGGCTGGCGGGACAATCTGAGCTGGGCGCTGAAATTGCAGGCGGTATTGAACCGCCAGTGGCCGGGACTCTGCCGCAATCTGGATTTGCGGACCGAGCGGTTCAATCAGCATATGACGCCGGGGTCGCTGCTCATTGAGGTGGGGTCTTCCGGCAATACGCTGAAAGAGGCGTTGGCGGCGGCAGAGCTGCTGGCCGACGGTCTGGCCGATCTGATCGAAGGAACTTAGGACGACGCCTGCTGCTGCCGGATATGCTGACGCAGCCAGCGGCCCCGCAGGTAGTAAATGATGAACAGAACGGTGGTGACGCCCCAGGTCAGCGGATAGCTGAAGGCGATGCCGCTGTTGGTGGGGGTATCGCCCACAAAGACGAAGAGATACACCAGACGCAGGGCGCAGATGCCGCCCACGGTCAGCAGGGCAGGTTTGAGGCTTTCGCCCACGCCGCGCATGGCGCCGGAGAGAATCTCAATGCAGATGTAGAGGAAGTAGTAAGGCGTAATGGTCAGGAGAATCTCGCCGCCGATTTCCCGCACGGCGGCGTCCTCGTTGAAAATGGCGATGAGGGGACTGCGGAACAGCACCATCAGGGCTACAATGACGGCGGTAATGGAGAATTGTAAGACAAAGCCGGTGCGGATGGTGGATTTGAGCCGGTCATAGCGGCGCGCGCCGAAGTTCTGGCCCACAAAGGTCATGACGGTGATACCCAGGGCCGAACTGATGGGCCAGTAGACGCTGTCCACCTTGCGGAAGGCGGCCCAGGCGGCGATGGAGTCGGTGCCCAGACCGTTGATGTACGCCTGGATAAAGACGTTGGAAATGCTGTACATGGAGGACTGGACACCGGCGGGCAAGCCGATGCGCAGCATGTGGGACAGCAGAGAGGGCTGGAAATAAATCCGCTTCATATGGAGCCGGAAGATATCCTTGGTGCGGCACAGGGAGGTCAGCACCAGTACGGCGCAGATCACCTGGGCAATGGACGTGGCGATGGCGGCGCCGGCGGTACCCAGGGGAATGACCACCACCAGCAGCAGGTCCAGCACGATGTTGAGGACGCAGCAGACGGCCAGGAAATAGAGGGGCCGCCGGGCGTCGCCCACGGCCCGGAAAATACCGGAGCCCATGTTGTAGATCATGGAGGGGATCATGCCCAGGAAGTAGAAACGCATATAGTCCTCGGCATAGTGGAAAATATCGTCGGGGGTGTTGATCCACCGAAGAATCATGGGGGAGCCGAAGACGCCCACCAGCGTGAGCAGACCGCCGCAGACCACGGCCAGTACAATGGCCGTGCAGACGGCGCAGCGCAGGGCCATGCGGTGGCGGGCGCCGTAGTGCTGAGAAATGACCACCGACGCGCCGGAGGACAGGCCCACGAAGAAGTTGACCAGCAGATTGATCACTTCCAGGTCCGTACCGCCCACGGCGGCCAACGCCTCTTTTCCCACAAAGCGGCCCAGAATGACCGCGTCGATCATGGAGTACAGCTGCTGGAACAGCGTCCCCAGGAAAATGGGAAAGAAAAACAGCAGCATCTGTTTCCAGACGACGCCGTTGACAATTTTGTTATTCTGTACGGTGGTTCCCATGGCGGGCCGTCATCTCCTGTTCATGGTAGTGTTTACGGAGCGGAAAAAGAGCCGGGGCACGCCCCGACTGGTTATTCCCAACATAACAGAATTTTCACAAAAAGGCAAGAGGCAGCGGGAAAAAAGTTCACCAATCTTTCCGATCCTATGGTATAATCGCTGTATCTTGATACAGGAGATGATTCCATGACTTCCACCGTACTGTCCGGTCTGGAACCGGCGGCGGTTTTTCACTGGTTTGAACAGATCAGCGCCATTCCCAGAGGCTCCGGCCACACGGCGGCCATCAGCCAATTCTGCGTGGACTTTGCCGCGCAGCGTGGGCTGCGGTGCTGCCGAGATCGGACCAACAGCGTCGTGCTTTACAAGGACGCCTCCCCCGGCTATGAGGACCATCCCCCCGTGATTCTCCAGGGCCACCTGGATATGGTTTGGGAGAAAACAGCGGACTGTGACCTGGACTTCCGCACCCAGGGACTGCGGCTGGCCGTGGACGGTGACAACGTCTATGCCCAAGGCACCACTCTGGGCGGCGACGACGGTATCGCCATCGCCTATGCCCTGGCCCTGCTGGATGACCCCAACGCCGTCCACCCGCCGCTGGAGGTGCTGCTGACCGCCGATGAAGAGACGGACATGGCCGGAGCCGAAGCCCTGGACCCGTCGTTGCTCCGGGGACGGCGTATGGTGAATCTGGACTCCGAGGAGGAAGGCGTTTTCACCGTCAGCTGTGCCGGCGGCGTCACGGCCACCATCGCTTTGCCCTATGACACGGCCCCCGCTGCGGGATACCTGTACCGCCTGCGGGTGACGGGCCTGCTGGGCGGCCACTCCGGCAGCGACATCGACAAGGGACGGGCCAATGCCATCGTGCTCCTGGGCGAAGCTCTGCGGCTTCTGGACCACTTGACGCCGCTGCGTCTGGCGGATCTGCGGGGCGGCGGCCGGGACAATGTGATTCCCCGAGAGGCCGAGGCGCTGTTTGTGGCGTCGTCGGACAAGGAGCAGAGCCTGGCTGCGGCTGCGGAAGCCTTTGCCGCCGAGCTGCGGGAAGCGTATCCGGTGGAGACAGGGCTGGCCATCACCTGTGCGCCCGACAACACCGGCATGGCGGAAATCTGGGACCGGCCCAGTACACAGCGGTTCCTGCGGCTGCTGACGGAGGTCCCCAACGGCGTCCAGTCCCGCAGCCGCTCCATGGAGGGACTGGTGGAGACGTCGCTGAATCTGGGCATTCTCCGGGTGGCGGGCGACGCCGTGAAGCTGACCTTTGCCATCCGCAGCAGTCTGGAGCGGGACAAGCGGTACCTGGCGGCGGTGCTCCAGGGGCTGGCCCAGCAGTCCGGCGGCCTCTACTTCGATCTGGGCGATTACCCCGCCTGGGAGTACCGGGAGACGTCGCCCCTGCGGGAAACCGCTGTGGCTGTCTACCGCGAGCAGTACGGATACGAGCCCCAGGTGGTCTCTATCCACGCGGGGCTGGAGTGCGGCGTGCTCAGCAAAAAGCTGCCGGGACTGGATTGTGTCAGCCTTGGCCCGGACCTCCATGATGTCCATACGCCCCAGGAGCGCATTAGCATTGGTTCCGTGGCCCGGACCTGGGACTATCTGCGGGCGCTGCTCAAGGCGCTGTAAAGATGGGCAGGCTGGGGGCGGCCAGGGAGAAGGCCATGAGGCTGACGCCGTAGACGGCGGCCAGGACGATGAGCAGTCCCACAAAGGGCATGGCCCGGCACGTCCGTTCCAGCCGGTAAGCGGTGAAAAAGCCCAGCGCCATGACGGCGTAATAGAGGGCGATATCCACCCACAGGGCTTCCACACCGAAGCCGGTCTTCAGCAGGTAGTACAGGCCCGTCAGCACCAGGGGCTGGAGCAGCAGCGCCGCCAATGCGCCGCTCCACCAGCGCAGCGGGTCCGCTTTCCGCCGGGCCACCAGGGCCGAAGCCACCAAAAAGGGCCAGTACAGCAGCTTTAAATGCTCCCAGACGCTCTCACTGACCGGGGCCAGCAGCCCCACCAGGGGAATGGGCAGGACATTGTAGGCGAAGTGCATGGCCGTTCCAACCAGGGACGACAGCACAAAGGCCCACAGCAACGGTTTTTTCATCATTGGAGAACCCCCCTTCACACCGCTATCCTATGGTGGGAAGGGGGGTTTTATGACGGGTCAGCTGCCCTGGATGGCGTTATAGACGTTGAGCATGGTGATGTAGGTCTGCTCGCGGGTGTAGGTACCCTGGGGATTGAAGGCGTTGTTGCTGCCGTTCATGATACCGCAGGAGGTGACGAACTGGACGCCTTCGGCGGCCCAGGAGGACACCTTGGCGGCGTCGGTGAAGGTGGGGTTCTTGGTGGGGGTCACGGTGCCCAGGAGCTTTACGGCCCGCTGAATCATAATGGCGGCCTGTTCCCGGGTGATGGAGTTGTTGGGCCGGAAGGTGCCGTCCTCATAGCCGGTGACGATGCCCAGGGCGGCGGCCAGCTGGACGTTGTAGTTGTCGTAGTCGGTGAACTTGTAGGACGCGAACGCATCGCCGTAAATGCCCATCTCATGGCGCACCGTATCGGCGCTTTTGCCAAGGCAGGCGGGGAACAGCTGCAACACCGTGGCGGCAAACTCGGCGCGGGTGATGGGGCCTTTGTAGCCGTAGGTGAGCCAGGAGGGGATCAGGCCCAGGGAGCGGGCCTTTTCCACATCGGCGGCGGCCCAGGAAGAGGGGGTATGGGGGTCGGCCACGCCGGGGTCGATGGCGTTGGAGCCGGTGCCGCCGGATTCAGGGTTCTCATAGGGCGTTTCGTTGGGGTCCTGGGGGACAATGGTCAGGACCACGGCCAGCTCCCGGCCCGCCGGGGTCAGGAACCCGCTGCCGTCGGCGTAGAGCATGGAGGATGCGCCGCCGTCCAGGCTGATGGCGTGGACCGCGCCCAAGCCAATCAGGTCGTTGGCGATCTGGGGGAAGGTGCCGGAGGCGGTACCCAGCAGCAGGCGACCATCGCCCATGACGGCGGCAAAGGACCGCAGGGAAGAACTGGTGTTGGACTGCTTGGGGTCGCTGTCGTACTGGGAATTATAGGAGCTGCTGCCGGTGACGTTCTGCTTGTTCTGCACCAGCATACGGCCGCCGGTGACAATGGTCTTCATATTGTCCCACAGGGACTGATCGGCGGTGCGGGTGCCGGTGTAGTTGTAGGCCAAGCGAATGGTATCGCCCACGGCGGGCAGGCTGTTCCACTGGCTGACGTTGGCTACGGCGCCGGAGTTGTAGATCAGCACTTTGCATCCGGCGGGGGTGGTGTAGGTACCGCCGCCGTTGACGGACACCACCTTGTCGTCTTTAATGGTGAAGACCTTGGACGAAGTGGGGACCGTATAGGACAGCTTCAGATCGTCGGTCATCAGCATGATGCCGGTGGAGTCATTGTACAGCTTGTTGACGCCCCAGACGGTGGCGGTCCCCTTGCCGCTGATGACGGCGGTGGTCTGGATGGTCACCCGGTCAATGGCCACTTTACCGTCATAGGTGAAGCCGATGACGTTGTTGGCATCGCCGGCGTGGAGCACCTGGCCGTCCCGGACCAGTGCGCCGTAGACCTCGGCGCAGTTGGAGGGGAAGACGTTGCCGGCGCCGGAGTAATAGGAGTTGAAGAAACCGCCGTTGATGGCGGCCACGCTGCCGGTGACCATGGAGGACGCCGCCGTGTCGGTGTGGAGACCGGCTGCACCGGTAACCACATCGCCGGTGCGGCCGGTCATGTCCACATAGACCAGTTTACTGCCGGAAGCCACGCCGGAACCGGTGGTGACGCCGCTGGCGGCATGGGCCGCCGGAATCAGGGCCAGCGCCATGGCGGCGGCCAGAGCCAGAGAAAGGAATCGTTTCATGATGGATGCCACTTCCTTCTTTTAATTTTTCCATTATAAGTGTAGCACATGCGGTATCATTTGGAAAGACGATGCAATGTGCATAGATTCGTCATTTTCAACAAATACAAAAAGAAATGTATATTGATGAAATATCACGGTACAACTATGGATAAATACTATTTTTACTCACAAAATCCGAATAAAATTTTGAGAACCTAAAAGTTTGTTAGGTTCTGAATGGGCGATGTTCAAGATATACAATGCAAAATGCCAAAATCCGGCGATGTTTATGGGCTTCGTCTATTGCACCAACGAAAAAAACGTGATATCTTAATGAAAACGACAAGGGCTGTCGGGCGTACCAGACGGCCCGGCGGAGTGCTTTTACGGATCGGCTTGCGGGTACGCTACCTGCAAGCCGTTTTTTTGCGGCCGGAATCCGGCCCACGGACAGGAAAGGATGGCAGTATGGCGAAAGGTTTTAACCGGAAGATCGTTTTGGAGGACGGCAGCGAATACTATGGCCGGGGCTTCGGAAGTCAGGATACCCGGGTCTGTGAACTGGTGTTCAACACCTCCATGGTGGGCTATCAGGAGATCGTTTCCGACCCCTCCTACACCGATCAGATCGTGGTGATGACGTACCCCCTCATCGGCAACTACGGCACCGCCGACGACGATTTTGAGACGAAAATTCCCACCATCGGCGGTCTGGTGGTGCGGGAGTACAACGACAATCCCTCCAACTTCCGCTATACCAAAACCCTGTCGGAGATTCTGGAGGAGAACCACATCCCCGCCATCGAGGGATTGGACACCCGGCTCCTGGCCCGGTCCATCCGGGACCACGGCAGCCGCAAGGTGTTGCTCTGCGACGCCGATCTGCCCCTGGGCGCGGCGCTGGAGCTGCTGCACACCACGGAACTGCCCCACGATCAGGTCCAGCGGGTCAGCTGCCGCAAGCGCTGGTATTCCCGCACCTCCAACCCCAAATTTGACGTGGTGGCCGTGGACTGCGGCATCAAACTGAATATCATCCGTTCCCTCAACGCCCGGGGCTGCAACGTCACCGTGGTACCTTACGACACCCCGGCCTCGGTCATCGCCGGGATGAATCCCGACGGCATTTTCCTGTCCAACGGCCCCGGCGACCCGGAGGATGTGACGCCGGTCATCGAACTGGTCAAGGAGATGCGGGGCAAGTACCCCATCTGCGGCATCTGCCTGGGCCACCAGATGATCTCCCTGGCCTACGGCGCCAAAACGTATAAGCTGAAATTCGGCCATCGCGGCGGCAACCATCCGGTCAAGAACCTGCGGACCGGTAAAATCGAGATCACCAGCCAGAACCATTCCTACGCGGTGGACGAGGAGTCCGTCAAGGGTACGGGCCTGGAGGTCACCCACATCAATCTGCTGGACAACACCGTGGAGGGCGTGGCCTGCCGGAAGGACAAGGTCTTCTCCGTCCAGTACCACCCGGAAAGCGCCCCCGGTCCCCAGGACAGCGGCTACCTGTTTGACGAGTTTATAGCTATGATGAAGGAGGGCAAGCCCAATGCCTAAGAGAACAGACATTCGCAAAGTCATGGTCATCGGCTCCGGCCCCATCGTCATCGGACAGGCCGCCGAGTTCGACTACGCCGGTACCCAGGCGTGCCTTGCCCTGAAAGAGGAGGGCTACGAGGTTCTGCTGGCCAACTCCAACCCGGCCACCATTATGACCGATACTTCCATCGCCGACAAGGTCTATATGGAGCCTCTGACGGCGGAATACGCCGCCCGAATTATCCGGGTGGAGCGGCCCGACGCCCTGATTCCCGGCATCGGCGGTCAGACGGGTTTGAACCTGGCCATGGAGCTGGAAAAGATGGGCGTGCTCAAGGAGTGCGGCGTGGAAATGCTGGGTACCTCCAGCCAGTCCATCCGGCAGGCCGAGGACAGAGAACTGTTCAAGGAGCTGTGCCAGCAGTTGGGCGAGCCGGTGCTGCCCTCCATCATTGCCAATTCCATGGACGAGGGCCTCAAGGCCGCCGAGGAGATCGGCTACCCTGTGGTGCTGCGTCCTGCCTTTACCCTGGGCGGTACCGGCGGCGGTTTTGCCGACAATGAAGAGGAGTGCCGCGAAATTCTTAAAAATGCCCTGTCCCTGTCGCCGGTCCATCAGGTTCTGGTGGAAAAGAGCATCAAGGGCTACAAGGAGATCGAATACGAAGTCATCCGCGACGCCAACGACACAGCCATTACCATCTGTAATATGGAGAACATCGACCCTGTAGGCATCCACACCGGCGACTCCATTGTGGTGGCCCCCAGCCAGACGTTGACCAATAAGGAATACCATCTGCTCCGCGACAGCGCCTTGAAGCTGATCCGCGCCCTGAAAATCGAGGGCGGCTGCAACGTCCAGTTTGCCCTGGATCCGGCTTCCTTCCGCTATTACCTCATTGAGGTCAACCCCCGCGTGTCCCGGTCTTCCGCGCTGGCCTCCAAGGCCAGCGGCTATCCCATCGCCCGGGTTTCCGCCAAAATCGCCGTGGGTATGCACCTGGACGAAATTCAGTTGGCCAACACCCCCGCCAGCTTCGAGCCGTCCCTGGACTATGTGGTGACTAAGATGCCCCGGTTCCCCTTTGACAAGTTTGCCGATGCCTCCAACGCCCTTTCCACCCAGATGAAGGCCACCGGCGAGGTCATGGCCGTGGGCCGCACCATCGAGGAATCCCTTTTGAAGGCCGTCCGTTCCCTGGAGACCGGCGTGTGCCACCTGCACATGGCAAAGTTCGACACCATGGGCCCCCAGGAATTGCTGGACTATATCCAGATCGGCACTGACGACCGGATTTTTGCCATTGCCGAGCTGATCTACCACGGTACCGACCTGGGTGTGATCTGCAACGCCACCAAGATCGATATGCTGTTCCTGGACAAGATCAAGAATATCATTGACTGTGAGCATGCCTTGAAATCCAACGTGGGCGACCTGGATGTGCTGTGGAGCGCCAAGCGCATGGGCTTCTCCGACAAGTATATCGCCAAGCTGTGGGACACGACAGAGCTGGATGTCTGCGAGAAGCGCAAAAACGCCGGTATTGTCCCCGTCTACAAGATGATCGACACCTGCGCCGCCGAGTTCGACAGCTATGTGCCCTATTTCTACTCCACCTATGAGCAGGAAAACGAGTCCATTGTTTCCGAACACAAAAAAATTGTGGTCCTGGGTTCCGGTCCCATTCGCATCGGCCAGGGTGTGGAGTTCGACTATTCCACGGTCCACGCCGTACAGACCATCAAGGCCAGCGGCTATGAGGCCATCATCATCAACAACAACCCGGAGACCGTCTCCACCGATTACACCTGCTCCGACAAGCTGTACTTTGAACCGCTGACGGTGGAGGATGTCATGAATGTCATCGATCTGGAACAGCCCATCGGCGTGATTGCCTCCTTGGGCGGCCAGACGGCCATCAACCTGGCGGAACCCTTGATGAAACGGGACGTGAAGATCATCGGCACCGACTTTGCCGCCATCGAAAAGGCCGAGAACCGCGACGCCTTTGAGCGGGTCATGCAGGAATTGCAGATTCCCCAGCCCACCGGCGAGGCGGTCACCAACATCGACGACGGCATCCGCGTAGCCAACCGCATCGGCTATCCGGTGCTGGTACGGCCCAGCTACGTTCTGGGCGGCCGGGCCATGCAGATCGTCTCCAAGGACCAGGATTTGAAGACGTATCTGCAAACCGCCGTTTCCATCAACGAGGAGCAGCCGGTCCTGGTCGATAAATATATCGTCGGCAAGGAGCTGGAGGTGGACGCCATCTGTGATGGTACCGATGTGTTTGTCCCCGGCATCATGGAGTTGGTGGAGCGCACCGGCATCCACTCCGGCGACTCCATCAGCGTCTATCCCACCTTCTCCATCTCCCAGAAGGTCAAGGACACCATCCTGGACTATACCCGTAAGCTGGGCCTGGGCATCGGCATTGTGGGCCTGTACAACATCCAGTTCATTGTGGATAAGAACGAGAACGTCTACGTCATCGAGGTTAACCCCCGTTCCTCCCGGACCGTTCCGTTCCTGTCCAAGGCCACCGGCTATTCCCTGGCCGATATCGCCACCAAGGTCATCCTGGGCCATAGCCTCAAAGAGCAGGGCTTCCGGGAACTGTATCCCAGAGAGAAGCAGCGGTATTATGTGAAAGTCCCGGCGTTCTCTTTCTCCAAGATTGCCGGTCTCGACGCCTACCTGTCCCCCGAAATGAAGTCCACCGGCGAGGCCATCGGCTACGATGTGAATCTGAACCGCGCCCTCTATAAGGCCCTCAAGGCCAGCGGTGTCAGCGTCAAGGACCACGGCACCGTTGTGGTCACCGTGGCCGACGAGGACAAGGACGAAGTGCTGCCCCTGGTCAAGCGGTTCTACCGCCTGGGTTATAACATCGCCGCCACCTTCGGCACTGCCGAGAAGCTCAAAGCCCATGGCATCCGCGTCCGGGTGCTGGGTAAGCTCAGCGAGGGCAGCGACGAGATTTTGCAGACTATCCGCCGGGGCGAGGTCAGCTATATTCTCAATACGCGAGCCATCAATTCCGGCATCCACTACAAGGACGGCTATGCCATCCGCCGCTGCGCCGTGGAAAACAACGTGACCATGTTCACGTCCCTCGACACAGTGCGGATGCTGCTGGGTACCCTGGAGGAGATTTCCTTCTCTGTGTCCACCATTGACGAGCAATAAGAAATCGGGCGCGCTGCTGCGGCAGCGCGCCCGATTTTTCACTATTTTCGCAGCTTTTGGCAATACTGGGTGCAGAGTTTGTCGGTGCAGTTGGAACACTTGAGCGCCTCGTTGGACTGTTCCCAGAACCGCTCCGGGTGCAGCAGGACGCTCAACTCCCACATGCAGAAGACCACCACCGATAGAAAACACAGGCTCCAGGAATAGAAGCTGGGAACGAAGAACAGGGGCGTGAACATCATCAGATGGTCCCAGTTGAAAATCCGGCAGGTCGTACAGCAACGGTTTTTCATCATCAACCGGAATGGGCACCAGATGAGAACGCAGATCAAATCGCAGACATAGAACGCTGCCGACAGCAAAAACATCATACTGCGGCTGAGAATCCCCAGATGGTACAGCAGTCCCTGGACCGCGCCGAAGGCCACCCACAGCACCATCACCTTGTAGGCGGACTTGGTGGTGGAGACGATATATTCCCGCAGGGCCTGGTGGTTGATCTTTTCCCGGATGGGCCGGAACCGCTGTTGGAATAGCTTTTGGGAGCCCAGGGCAATTTGCCGTTTGGCGGGAATCAACTGGAACAGCATATCCAGGACCCACACCAGCCACAGCAGATGCAGCACCGAAAAGCGGGAGAAGAAGTGCATACCGTAGAGAATGTCGAAGGACGACGGGTGGCGCAGCCACAGCAGGACGCAAAAAAGAAAGATGATGCAGCGAATGGCCAGGTCAATCCAATACCGTTTTCGGATGGGGGACATGGGGGCGCGTCCCTGGGGCACGGTGGAAGTGGAATGCTCCATGGAACCTCCTTGGTGCAGCGGTCCCGTGGGCGTGGACCCCGACAGGACCGAGTATTCTTATAAAGATTATTGTAAGAGGTAGGCGAAGGGGTGTCAAGACTGGACGGGAAATGGAAAAGGGGCGGCAGTTCGGGAATGACACCGATGGTGCATAACATTCCAGAATGCCGCCGCTTGCGCGTACAGTGCTCCAAAGAAAACTGCGTGTATGGCATCTCCGGCAAGCGGGAGGATAAAATTTGAAAACCACTTGCGCAGCCAGAGAAAATTGATTATAATCAGTCTTGAGGAAAACGGAATAAGTGCGGCAGGCCATAGGTGCGGCAACACCTATGGCCCTGCGCGGGTGCTAGGACCACCCACACAACGGATATCCGTACCACAGTATTATTATACCCTTGCTGACCACAACTTTGCAAGTGGTATCCTGCTATTGTGCCGTATGATTCGTGCTGTGTGGAGGTATTTTTACCCGCACAGCACGATTTTGTTTTCCTCACGGACAGGCGCAGGGGGGCGCAAGCCCCCTTGCCCTTCCCGTGAGAAAACAACATACGGAGGAAAAAAGACATGAAACGCTCACACAAGGCAATCTCACTCTCTCTGGCCCTGGCGCTGTCCGCTGGACTTTCGGTACCGGCCCTGGCGGCGGATACCGCTGCCATTCAGCAGAATACCCCTATGGGTTTGCAGGACACCTACACAATCAACGGAATCATAGGCAGGGAAACCTGTCAGATTGGAGCAGAAATCTATGATGATTCTACCGGCGATAAGAACATTATGTTTGATCTGTCTGAAACAGAGCCGGTTGACATCTATGTGGTTCATCCGGGTGAAGTAGCGGATATAACTGGTACCAATGGATGCTTTGTTGTCTCCGTAAAGCTGGAAAATGGGAAGATTTATCCCAATGATAGCTTTGACTGGACTACAACAGACCCTTGGAGCAATCTCAAATGGGAGACAGTTCCAAATCCCATGGACCCCAGCGACCCCTCGATTGCTCTTACAGAGTTTGATGGCTCTGTGACATTGGACAAAGAGGGATATTATGTAATTTCTGCATGGACGTATGATGGCATGTACCATGTCGGTGAGATGGCTCGCGTTCTCCATGTGACTTCCAATGGCAGCACGCCGACAGAGCCGGAGCAGCCGGCCAAACCCACCGGCGCGTTTACGGATGTGTCTGCCGACGCCTACTATGCTGATGCCGTCAAGTGGGCTGCGAAAGAGGGAATTGCCGGCGGCACCAGCGCCACCACGTTCAGCCCCGACGCCACCTGTACCACCGCGCAGATCCTGACGTTCCTGTGGCGGGTCAACGGTTCCCCTGAACCTGCAGCGGCTGCGTCCTTTACCGATGTTCCCGCAGATGCCTATTATGCAAAGGCCGCTGCCTGGGCTGCGGAAAAGGGACTGGTTTCCGGCGCGACCCTTAACGGCGACGCACCCTGCACCCGGCTGACCACGGTGACATACCTGTGGAAGCTGGCCGGACAGCCCGCCACGGACAGAATCGCAGCGTTTACAGACCTGTCCGCAGACGGAGATGGGATCAAGGCTGTTTCCTGGGCCGTGGAGCAGGGAATCACCGGCGGTACCGGCGCGGGGACCTTCTCGCCCGACAGCAGTTGTACCCGCGGTCAAATCGTCACATTCCTTTATCGGGATATGGCGCAGAATGGATAAAGTAAATATACAAAGGCTGGTGGCCCGGAATCCCTGAGGATTCCGGGCCGTGTTGCATTCCGCTGGCAATAGGGGTATACTACGGGTAACCCAATCAAGGAGGTACCAACGATGGACCAGAGACTGGAGATGCTGCGGGGTGGATGCAGCGCTGTGGGCTGGCAAACCGAGGACGGCAAAGCATTATGGGCCCGCAACATGGACTTTAACCGCATGGCGGCGGGCAGCGCGCCGACCTATCTGCCAAAAGGCACCCAAATGACGGCATCGGAGAGGGTGACGGCCCCGGCCAAATACGCCGCAGTGGGTATGGGCTTGCTGGCGGTACCGGGGCTGCCCCTGCTCTATGACGGCGTCAATGAAGCCGGACTCATGGGCGGCCAGCTCTACTTCCGGGGCCTTGCCCGGTATGCCGACGGCCCAGAACCGGGAAAACATCCCATGCAGCCGCCTCTGCTGGTGGGATGGATGCTGAGCCAGTATGCCACACTGGACCAGGTGGCCCAGGCGTTGGAACGGGAGTTCACGCTGGTCAATACGCCGCTGCTGGGGGCTGTGTCGCCGCTGCACTGGTCCTTTTCCGACTGCACCGGCGAGGTCATGGTGGTGGAGTCCGACGCCAACGGCCTGCACCTCTACCGCAATACCGTGGGCGTCATGACCAACAGCCCGTCCTATGACTGGCACCGGACGAATCTGCTCAACTATGCCGCTATCCGGGACCTGGACTATGACACAGTGGAGATGGGCGGCGAACGGCTGGAACAGTGCTTTTCCGGCAGCGGCGCCCAGGGGATGCCCGGCGATTGGAGCGCGCCGTCCCGCTTTGTCCGTCTGGCCTATTTGCGGAAGTTTGCCGTCCGGGGCAAGGACGAAAAACAGGGGATCGCCCGGCTTCTGCGCATCATGGGCAGCGCTGCCTTTCCACTGGGTATGGTGCGGGTCAGCCAGCCCGGTGAGGCTACGGAACTGGACCAGGATATTCAGCCCTGGGACTACACCATTTACACCGTGGCGGCCTGCGCCCAGACGGGCCGTTTCTGCTGGACCACCTACGACAATCCTGCCATTCGTTCCGTCACTCTGTCGGAATTGGCGGGCATCGACCACCCCATGCAGCTGCCGATTTGGGAGGAAACGGAATTTCTTTCAGCTCTTGCGCCTTGATCGTCAATCAGGAAGCCGGAAAAAGCCCGCCCCGAACGCATTCGGGGCGGGCAATGTGGTTATGTAGGAAGTATCCCGCCGGGGCGATTACACGCCGGCCAGCTCCTTGGCCTTCTGAGCGGCGGAAGCGGCATCCTCGGTGTAAGCGTCGGCGCCGATCTCGTCAGCGAAAGCCTGGGTGATGGGGGCGCCGCCGACCATGACCTTGATGTTGCTGCGGAAGGGAGCGGCGTTCAGAGCGGCCACGGTCTCCTTCAGAGAGGGCATGGTGGTGGTCAGCAGGGCGGAGCAAGCCACGATCTTGGTGTCGGGGTTGGCCTCGACCATCTCCACGAACTTCTCCTTGGGTACGTCAACGCCCAGGTCGATGATCTCGAAGCCGGCGGACTCCATCATCATGGCCACCAGGTTCTTGCCGATGTCGTGCAGGTCACCGGCGACGGTGCCAATGATGATCTTACCGGCAGCGCTGGTCTCGCCGGAGGCCAGATGGGGCTTCAGAACGTCCACGCCCTTCTTCATGGCGCGGGCGGCAACCAGCATCTCAGGAACGAAGATCTCGCCGGCCTTGAACTTGGCGCCGACGGAATCCATGGCAGCGATCATGCCCTCATTCAGGATGGCGGTGGGATCGCAGCCGGCGTCGAGAGCCTCCTGCACAGCGGTGGGAACCTTCTTAGCCTTACCAGCCTCAACAGCGGCAAATACTTCCTGAATCTTCTCGTTCATGGAAAAAACCTCCTAAAAATAAATTCAAAAATAGTTTTGGTTTACGGGCAATGGATTACAGCAGGCCCTGTCTGTGGGCGGCGATGTAATTCATGCAGTCTTCATCCTGCTCGGTCAGCAGCTCCGTGGCGTACATCAGACCTACCATGTCCTTGTTGGTGGGGTCCACGATGGCGCTGTCCATACCGGCCTGCATGGCCAGGGCCATAAAGGCCATATTCAGCGGCTTGCGGAAGCCGGGGAAACCAAAGGAGATGTTGCTCAGACCACTGGTGATGTGGATGTCGGGATACTGGGCCTTGATGCGGCGGCAGCACTCGGAGAACAGGGTAAAGGCGGCCTGGTTGGTGGCGGCAGCCTCCACCAGGGGATCGATGTACAGACGGTTGGGAGCGATGCCGTACTCCTTGGCCTTGGCCATGATCTTCTCAAACACGGCCATGCGGTCCTCCACGCTCTGGGGAATGCCGCTCTCGCACAGCAGGGCAATGCAGCCCCAGTCGGTATCGGCAATGGCGGGGAAGACGATGTCGGTCTTCACGCGGCCCTGCTCATCCTTCTCCATGGAGACGGAGTTGACGATACCGGTGCGCTTGCAGAACTTGAAGGCTTCGGCACAGACGGCGGCGCTGGGGCTGTCGACGGCGATGGCCACATTCTCCAGTTCGTCGGGAATGACGGACTCCACTTCCTCGATCATCCACTTCAGGGTCTCCACCTCGACGGCGGGATCGGTGGATGCGCAGACGTCGATGTACAGGGGCACGGG
Source organism: Candidatus Avoscillospira sp. LCP25S3_F1 (assembly GCF_052117125.1). Taxonomy (NCBI): domain Bacteria; kingdom Bacillati; phylum Bacillota; class Clostridia; order Eubacteriales; family Oscillospiraceae; genus Candidatus Avoscillospira; species Candidatus Avoscillospira sp. LCP25S3_F1. The sequence continues at coordinate 150,919 of NZ_JBQKJT010000003.1, forward strand.
CTCCTCGAAATAATCCTCGTCCTGGGCGGCTTTGATCTGCGCCTTGGCGCGCTCACGAATGAATTCGGCATCGCGCTCGGCGATGGCCTTGGCCACTACAGGAATGGCACCGTTGATCTTCTCACCAATGATAATCAATGAAAAGCGACCTCCTCATTTTGTGCATATTGCTGAAAAACACAATGTTTTTTCTACGATATTGGTATTATATCTCAAATTTCCATGGTTTTAAATCCAGCAACCTATTGACAAATCATCATGATTTTTCCTACAATATGTATGATGGAAAAAAGGAAAACTTTAGTATCGTATTTTGATGCGATGATCGTATGATTTGGGAGGTTATCACCATGAAACTCAGCCCCGCTCTGCTATGCCGGGAGCTCTCCAAGCTGTATCCCGTCTCCACCGACGGCCCCCTGTCTGTGGACCCGATTCTGGCCCGGCCCCAGCTGCTGGAACGGGGAGACAGTCCCGTCGACGGCGCCCTCTGCGTGGCGCCGTCCGGGGAGGACTGGAGCGCCGCCGCCGACCGGGCGGGACTGGTGCTGACCGTGGGCAGCGGCACCCCACAGGGGCGGCAGGCCACGGTGGAGGCGCCCTCCACCGCCGCCGTGTACAACGCCATCCAGGCGGTCTTTGATCGCTATGACGGCTGGTACAGCGACCTCACCGACTCCCGGCTCCAGGGCCAGTCCATCCAGACGCTGCTGGAGCTGAGTCACAATCTGTTGGGGAAGCCTCTGGTGGTCATCGGCATGGATTTTTCGGTGATCGCTTCGGTAGAAGGCGAATCCCACGGCATGGCCCGGGGTATGTTCGGCGCCACAGAGGACACCTACGACGTACTGACCACGTTGAAGCATAACGGAAAATATGAAGCCGTGCGGCAGCTGGACGGCTGGTTCTACTTCTATTCCGAAGAAGAGATGGGCAGCTGCATGTGTGTCAACATCAAAAAATACGGACAGACCACTTACCGGTTGATTATGTTCGACACGGAGGAGCAGCAGGACCCGGCATACGGCTTCCTGCTGGAACATCTGGCGGCTATGGTGGAACATGCCCTGCTCCACAACACAGCCCCCGTATCCGGCGGAAGCCATACCATCCGCACCATCCTCCACACAGCCATCAGCGACCGGACAGCAGACTATGTGACCATCAGCCAGCGGCTGGACGGCTGCGGCTGGCACAGCAGCCATGAATACCTGTGTATCGTGTTGCAGCTGTCCTATCTGGACCAGAAAAACCTGACCATCCACGCCATTTGCAGTTACATAGAAAACATTCTTTCCGGTTCCTGTGCGTTCCAATATAAAGACGATATTGTGGTGTTTGTGGATTTGACCCTGTCCTCCATGAGCCAGATGGATATCTCATCCCGTTTGAGCTGCTTTGTCCGTGACAGCCTGCTGAAAGCCGGTTACAGCCGGGTACTTTTAGGCCACTTCAATTTCCGCCGCCAGTACGATCAGGCTTCCATTGCCTTGGAGGTGGGCACCCGGCGGAATCCATCCTTCTGGATACACCGGTTCAACGATATCGCCTTTGACTACATCCTGGAACAGGCCACCCGGAAGCTGCCGGGCTATATGCTGAGCCATGAGCGGCTTCTGCGGCTCCGGTACAGCGACGAAGAAAACGGCACAGAGTACCTGCGTACTCTGCGCCTGTATCTGGACAATCATTTGAACGCGGTGCAGACAGCCCGGGAGCTGTTCATCCACCGCAGTACTTTCCTCTACCGTCTGGAACGCATCAAGGCGGTGCTGGGCACTGATCTGACCGACCCGGACGAAATCCTCTATCTGATGCTGTCCTTCCGGCTCATGGAGCGGGAGACGCCGGCGGACCTGTCGCGGCCCGCCGGACAGCCAAGCAGTCAGAACAGGAAACAGCCGGTATAGGCGATGGTGTTGGGGCCGTAGTTGTACTTGAGACCGCTGTCGGTGCAGACCTGACTCACCAGCAGGCCGTAGGCCTCCATGGACGAGAACGCCTTTTCGGGGAACCGGCAGGGGGCGTCGGGATAGGAACAGGTTTGACATTGGCGGCAGCTGCCCACGCCCAGGGGCATGACGTTCCCCAGCTTCTCCCGTAAAATGGGCAGCAGCTTCTGTTGGTATTCTTTCTGACGGTCCTCCGTGTCCCGGATGGACTCATAATCCCAGCTGTCCTCCAGCTCTCCCACGGTTTGCACCACCAGGGTGTAACTGTAATGGGAGAGCTTTTCCGCGCATTCCTCCAGCGTACCGCAGGCCGGCGGACAGGACCAGCACACACCGTAACGATGGCAGGTGTTGGCGGCGCACATGTCCCGGACCTCCTGCATGGGTTTCAGAATGGCCGCGTCGGCCACGGCGGCGTGGGTGAATCCGGTCTCCAGGGCCAGGGCCACAAGGGCTTCGTTGTACATACTCAGTCCTCCTCGTCGCTGTCAAAGGATAGCTCGTCCACAAAAATATCCTGGAAGCGGGGGTCGTTGGCCAGCTCCAGAAATTCCACCTCACCGGCCAGACGGCTGGCCAGTTCAAACTGAAAGTCTTCCCGGACGGCCAGTTTGGCCCCTTCACCGGCGGCGTTGCCAACAGGAATGATCTTCTCTCGCAGAATCTTCGGCAGCAGACCGATGGCGCAGGCGCTGTCGGGGGACATATAGTTGCCGAAGGCGCCGGCAATGAGGACCTGCTCAATGTCCCGGACGGCTATGCCCAGCCGGTCGCACAGCAGCCGAATCCCGGCGGCAATGGCGGCCTTGGCCAGCTGGACCTCCCGGATATCCGACTGGGTCAGACAGACCGTGTCATTGAAATAATAGGCGGGCTTGCCGTCCGCCAGACCCAGGGCGGCGGGTCCGTCGGGGTCGAAGCGGCCCGTCTCGTCCACCACGCCCAGCTCCAACAGCACAGCCACGGCGTCCAGCAGGCCCGAACCGCAGATGCCCTGGGCCTCGCCGCCGCCCACGACGCTGTAATGGATGGCGCCGTCGTCGCCGGTGAAGACATGGTCGATGGCGCCGTCGGCGCCCCGCATGCCAAAGCGGATTTTCGCGCCCTCAAAGGCGGGGCCTGCCGCCGTGGAGCAGGTGACGGACCGGCGGCGGTTGCCCAGGACCATTTCGCCGTTGGTGCCGATGTCGATCATCAGCGTCAGGGGGTCCCGGTGATCCCAGCCGCAGGCCAGCAGACAGCCCACCGTGTCCGCGCCCACAAACCCGGCAATGCAGGGCAGAATCCGCACCCGGCCGTCCGGGGCCATATGAAATCCCAGATCCTTGCCGGGTCGGACCTCTGCGGCCCGGTGCTGGGGCATATAGGGGGCCACCATCAGGGGGGCCGGAGAGTAGCCCAGCAGCAGATGGTGCATACAGGTGTTGCCCACGGCGGAGATCAGGCGCACGTCCTCTCGGCGGCATTTCGCCGCATGGCAGAGGTTGCCCAGCATCTCGTCCAGGGCCTCCCGAATGGCTGTCGTCAGGGGTTCCACGCCGTGTTCCATGGCATAGCTGCCCCGGGCTACCACATCGGCACCGAATTGGGTCTGGGGGTTCAGGCGGCTGTCCACGGCCAACTGTCCGCCGGTGCGGCCGTCCAGCAGATAGCCCACCAGAGAGGTGGTGCCCACGTCGAAGGCTGCCATGGCGAAGAATTCGCCGTCCCCGGCGGCGGTGGTGTCGGCCATGGAGATACCGCCGGTGAGGATGCGGTTTTCCCCATGGTGCGGGAAGACGGCAGATACGTCACCGCCTACCAGCAGCTGACAGGCGGGCAGCAGCTCATCGCCGGGCACCGGACCACCGGCCATGGTCAGATGGTCCCGACCGGCGGTGATGCGCACCAGACACTTGCCGCAGGTGCCACGGCCGCCGCAGGGGGCATCGGGCTTCAGCCCGGCGGCAATGGCCGCCGCCAGTACCGTGGTCCCGGCGGTGACGGAGATGGAGACGGCGTCCTCGGGAAAGGTTACACAATACCGTTGCTCATCCAAAATGGGATTCCTCCTTTGCAGGTTCAATGGCGTTGCTCTTTGACTACCATTGTACTGCGGGAAACAGGAAGATGCAACCATCATCCGTCGTTCAACGGGAGAGGTGCGCTGCAAAATATGTATAAACTTTCATGTTGCCTGTTGCGCCCGGCTGAAAAAAGCGGTACAATGAAAAAGCTGCGGGGCAGTCAATGCCCGGTGGAATTTACAGAGAAAGGCGGTTTTGATCCCATGCTGAGCAAACGTCAAAACCTTTTGGAAACCCTTCGCGGCGGTAAGCCCGACCGCTATGTCAACCAGTTTGAAGCTTTTGCCATGGTAGGCAATCCCTTTGTTGCCACCAATCCCGCGCCCAAGCCCGGCCAGGAGATGGTGACCAACCTGTGGGGCGTCACCCGGTCCTGGCCCGAAGGCACCCCCGGCCCGTTCCCCATCCATGACGCGGAGCATACGGTGTGTAAGGACATCACCGAGTGGCGGGACTGTGTCAAGGCTCCCAGCGTGGAGTTCTCCGACGAGGCGTGGGCGCCCTTTGTGGAGGCGGCCAACCAGATCGACCGCAACGAATATTTTGTCACCGTCAGCATGATTCCCGGCATCTTTGAGCAGTGCCACTACCTCATGGGCATGGAGGACTGCCTGGTGAACTTCTACGAGGAGCCCGAGGCTATGCACGAGCTCATCGACTACCTGACCGAGTGGGAGCTGCGCTATGCCGAGCAGCTGGTTAAGCATCTGCATCCCGACGCTGTGTTCCACCACGACGACTGGGGCAGCCAGATTTCCACGTTCCTGTCTCCGGCCATGTTTGAGGAGTTCTACGCCCCCGCCTACAAGAAACTGTACGGGTATTACAAGGCCAACGGCGTGGAGGTTATCTGCCACCACTCCGACTCCTACGCCGCCACGCTGGTGCCTGCCATGATCGACATGGGCATCGACATCTGGCAGGGCGTCATGCAGAGCAACAACATCCCCGAGCTGATCGAGAAGTACGGCGGCAAGATCACCTTCATGGGCGGCATCGACAGCGCCACCGTGGACTTCCCCGGTTGGACCCGTGAAATCGTCAACGAAAAGGTCCGGGAGGCCTGCGAGAAGTTCGGCACCAAGTTCTACATCCCCAACACCTCCCAGGGCGGCCCCATGAGCACCTTCCCCGGCGTCTACGAGGCTGTGACGGAGGAAATCGACAAGATGAGCAAAGAACTGTTCGCCTGAGTGCGGAACAGACCGTGACCCCACGCCGGGCGTACCGCATTACGCGGTGCGCCCGGTTTTTGCGTCCGGCAGGGCGGGGGAGGTTCTTGGAGTGCTGCGGAAGCACTTGCGCAGCAGGTCGAAGGGGATCACCGTGGCGGCCAGCAAAATGACAGCGGCCAGGTCCTGCCAGGGCAGGGGCGTGGTGCGGAAGACGGTGCCGCCGAAGAATACCAGCAGCAGCTGGATGATCGATACGGCGGCAAAAATCCCCACAAAGGCCGGATTCCGCCGCAGATTGGATAAAAGATACCGCCGGGTGGTGCGGGCGTTAAAGGCGTTGAAGATGCCGCAGAAGATAAACAGGGTGAAAAAGGCCGTCAGGAAGCCCACATAGCTGTCCAGATAGCCGAACCGCAGCCGGAACCAGGGATGACGCAGAAAAACGGTACACAGCAGCACCGTATAAAGCCCCGTGGTCAGAATGTGGCCCATCATGGCCCGGGTGAGAATGGGTTCGTCGCGGCCCTTGGGCGGCTCCTGCATATACCGTTCCAGGGGCGGCTCTCCGGCGAAAGCCAGCCCGCCCAACGTGTCCATAATCAGGTTGACCCAAAGCATCTGCGTGACGGTCACCGGCGTGTCGATGCCGATGAAGGGGGCCAGGAGCGAGACGCCCACAGCGCAGAGATTCATGGTCAGCTGGAAGGTGAGGAATTTGCGGATGCTCTTGAAAATGGTGCGGCCATAGCGGACGGCCCGGGCGATGGAAGCGAAGTTGTCGTCCAGAATGACGATGTCTCCGGCTTCCCGTGCCACCTCTGTGCCGCTGCCCATGGCAAAGCCCACGTCGGCCAGCTTCAGGGCGGGGGCATCGTTGATGCCGTCGCCGGTCATACCGGCCACCAGGCCCAGGTCCTGGGCCGCCCGGACGAGACGGCTCTTGTCCGACGGCAGCGCCCTGGCCACCACCCGCAGCCTGGGCAGCGCGGCGCGGAGTTTTTCATCGCTGAGACGGCTCAGCTCATCACTGGTGAGGACCAGATCGCCCTCCTGTGCAATGCCTGCTTCCATGGCGACAGCCCGGGCCGTGCGGCGGTTGTCGCCGGTGATCATGACAGTCTGGATGCCCGCGCCGCGGACCTGGGCCACGGCTTCCCGGACGCCGGGCCGCAGGGGGTCCCGAATGGCCAGCAGACCCACCAGGGTCAGAGGACACGTCTCCGGATCGCCGGACCCCACAGCCAGCAGCAGCACCCGCATAGCCCGGTCCGTCAAACGCTCCATGGTCCGGGCCAGGGAACCGGGGACGCCGCCGCACCGGCGGCCCCGCCGGTCGTAATACTCCCGGCACCGGGGCAGCAGCACCTCCGGCGCGCCCTTGTAGAGCAGCAGGGGGCGGGGACCGCTGAGCCGGGCACAGGCGTATTTCCGGCTGCTGTCAAAGGGCAGGACCGGTTCCGCCTTGACGGTCCCGGCCCCGTCGGCGGCAAAGGCCAGAACGGCCCGGTCGGTGCTGTTGCCGCCGGTGGGACGGCCCTGGACCAGCAGCGCTTCGTTGCAGCCGGCGCAGACCTGGGCGGCCAGCTGCCGCAGACCGCTGTCGGCAATGTCCGACAGGCGGAAACTGCTGTGGCCGTCGGCGGAGTAAAAGGCGTCCACGGCCATGGTTCCGGCGGTCAGGGTGCCGGTTTTGTCGGTGAACAGAATGTTCATACTGCCCGCCGTCTCGATGCCCACCAGCTTGCGGATCATCACATGGTCCCGCTTCATCCGCAGCATATTGGCCGACAGCACCACGGCGATCATCATGGGCAGCCCCTCAGGTACGGCCACCACCACGATGGCAATGGCCAGCAGCGCCGCGTGGAACAGGCGGGACAGGACAAAGGCCGGGTCCTGCAAACAGGAGACAATGGCGGGCATATAAAAATTGTTGTCCAGCAGAATGGCGTTGAACAAATCAGCAAAGGCGATCAGCCCCGCCGCCGTATAGCCCAGACGGCTGATGGAGCGGGCCAGCTGACCGAGACGGGCCTTCATGGGGCTTTCCAATGCGTCGGCCTGGAGTTCCTTGGCCAGCGTGCCGTAGAGGGTGTGGTCGCCCACCCGGCACACCAGCAGAACGCCGTGGCCCTCGGTGATGACGGTGCCCCGCAGCAGCTGATTTTTCACCGACGGCGACCAGTCTTTGGGGGCGGCGTCCCCGGCGGGGACCTTGCGGGCCTCCTTGCTCTCGCCGTTGAGGGGCGACTGATCCACCCGCAGATTGCCAGACAGCAGAATGCCGTCGGCGGGAATCCGTTCTCCGGCCTGGAGCAATACCAGATCGCCCACTACCACGTCGGAGACGGGCAGGAGCCGGACGCCCTCGGCCCGTTTGACGCGGCAGACGGCGGCGTCGGCTTCCTGCTGCAAGCGGGCGAAGGCCCGTTCGCTGCCGCATTCGGACACGGTGGAGACGAAGGTGGACAGGAACACCGCCACGGCAATGCCCACCGGTTCGGCCCAGGAGCCTTCCCCCAGGGACACCAGCAGATTCAGCCCCAAGGCCACCAGCAAAATACGGATAATGGGATCGGAAAAACTCTCAAAAAACCGGGTGAAAAACGTCTTGCGGCTTTGCCGCGTAAAGGCGTTGGAGCCGTACCGCCGCCGGGCGGCCTCCACCTGGGCGCGGCTCAGTCCCGGCCGCGAACTCATTTCCATAGACAGTACCTCCCCGAAAGGTGTTTGCAACAACCTATGCGAAACCTGGGACAGGTATGCCGTGGGGATTGCGCCGGACCAGCGCATATAGTATCATATATTATATTGCAGGATACCGGAGTGCGGCGGTTCTGCACTTTGGACCTTTGGAAAAAGAAAGGTGGAATTTTGATGCGCAACCAAAAACTCCTCCGTAAGCTTCTGGGATTGCTGCTGGCTGTGGGGACGCTGGCAGCATCGGCCCTGCCGGTGTCGGCGGCACAGGTGACCTTCACCACCCTCATCGAGGCCCAATATGAGGACGCCGGACAGTTTAACGAGGGACTGGCTGCCGTCAAGGCGGACGGCAAGTGGGGGTATATCGACGAGACCGGCGAGACGGTGATTCCGTTCCAATACGACAAGGCATACCTCTTCCGGGAGGGGCTGGCCCTGGTGGGCAAGCTGGAGCAGCGGGACGTGTGGCACGCTACCGGCGAACTGGACCAGTGGGGCAACGGTGTGTATGAAGAAGGTCCCGCCGACGTCTATGTGTGGTATGTCATCGATGCCGCCGGCAAGGAGAAGCCCCTGACGGCTCCTGCCTATGTCTACGATGAGGAGACCCAGGAGAGCAGCTACGAGGAACAGCCTGCCTACGGCCTTTGCAGCGCCGTGGATCAACAGCCCTTTGACCCGGGCTATCACAACGGCTATCTGAATTTAGAGGGCTATGTGAATCTGGGAGAACCGGAAAATCTGGTCTATGACCGGCAGGGCAACCGCCTGGACTTTGGCTGGAACATTGCCAGTCTGGCATTCAATGAGGGTGTTTTTGTCGGCTACACCGAGGGTGCGGCGGGGTTCTGCGTTCTGGACGCGGCGGGCAAAGTGGTGCTCAGCAGCGAGGACAATTACCAGGTAGCCACCGTTCGGCCTTTCAATCAGGACATGGCCCCGGCCCTGTGCTATACGGAGGCAATGAACTTCGCTGGTACCTGGGGCTTTCTGGACCGCAGCGGGAACATGGTCATTCCCGCAAAATACCAGGATTTTTATGTCAATGGCCCCCTGACAGAATACAAGGTGTTCAACGACGGCATTGCCGTGGTACAGAGCATGGACGGCAAGTGGGGCGGCATCAACAAAAACGGCGTCACGGTGATTCCCTTTGCGTATGATTCCCTGCGGGTCTTCCATGAGGGCTTGGCCGCGGCGGAGCAGGGGGGAAAATGGGGCGTCATCGACACAGCCAACCGTGTGGTGGTTCCGTTCCAATACGACACCCTCAGCGGCTTCAACGAGGGACTGTGCGTGGCGGTACGGAATGGCCGCGCCTTCTGCATCGACCGGAACGGCAATGAGGTCCCCGGCTCCGACAGCGTGGACACCTCCATCTACTTTCCGGAGGGTACGGACAGTATGGCCGTCTTTACGCCGGAACGCATCGTTGTAGTGGAACAAGACGACAAATATGGGTTTATGACCATGGACTACACCGCCGACCTGCCCCAGCCGTCGGAGATGGACAGCTGGGCCTATGGGGAAGTGGTCCAGGCCATCGAGGCCGGTCTCATTCCCATGGACCTGCAAAATCAGTATCGGGCCAACATCACCCGGGCCGATTTTGCCGCCCTGGCCGTGGAGCTGATTACCACCGAAACCGGTAAAACTGCCGAAGAGCTGGTGCTGGAAGCCACCGGTCAGACCATGGCGGAGCTGGTGGCCTCCTATCCCTTTACCGACGCCAACAGCACAGATGTTCTGGTGGCCAACGCCCTGGGCATCATCAACGGCAAGGGCAACGGGATTTTTGACCCCTACGGTCTGCTGTCCCGGCAGGACGCCGCCGCCATACTCATGCGGACCGGCCGGTATTTGGGAAAGACGGAGACTGGCGGCAGCGCCGCCGCGTTCACCGACCGGAACGCCATCGCGGGCTATGCCCAGGAGGCGGTGGACTATGTCAGCGCCCTGGGCGTCATGAACGGCACTTCTGCCGACACCTTCTCCCCTCTGGGCAACTACACCCGGCAGCAGGCATATCTGACCGTCTGCCGCCTGTACGAAGCCTTGCAATCCTGAGTGCTTCCACCGGCAGCGGCCCACGGGCCGCTGCTTTTTCCTTGTCAAATGGTGGCCGCCGTGGTATGGTAGGAACCAGAAACAAGGAGGGATTTCCATGCGGGAACGTAGACCGCTCTATATGACCGACTTTCGCTGTATTGGCGGCGACTGCCCCGACACCTGCTGTCGGGACTGGGAAGTGGTGCTGGACGAGGAGAGCGCCGCTTTTTATCGAACGGTGCCGGGAGCACTGGGCGATCTGCTGCGATCTTCCATGACGGAACTGGATGGCGAGCCCTGCTTCTACCTCAAGGATGGGCTTTGCCCCCTGCTCAATGAACAGGGTCTGTGCCGCATTCAGCTGGAACTGGGAGAGGAGCGGTTGAGCCGGTCCTGTGATCTGCACCCCCGCTTTGCCGAGGAATACGGCTCCCTGCGGGAATGGGTGGTGTCCATGGCCTGTCCCGAGGCGGCCCGGCTGCTGCTGTCGGACCCGGCTCCCGTGACCTTTGTGGAGGAACAGACCGACGAACCGGTGTCCGGCTGCAACGATCTGGACCCACGTCTCTTTTTCTCCCTGGTATCCCTGCGGAAGACGGCCTATGGCATCGTGCAGGACCGGTCTGTGGACTGGCAGACCCGGGCGGCCCGGCTTTTGTCTCTGGCGGAAGTCTACCAGCGGAATCTGGACCAGCACCGCCTGTCCCGGCTGGACGGTGTGGTGCGGCGGTACGCCGAGGGACGGTATCCAGGCAATCTGTCCCTGCACACGCCGGACTGGTCCCTGCTGGACACCTTGGAGCCTATCAACGAAACGTGGCACACCCTGTGGCGGCAGACGCGGGAGGCTGCGCCCACGAAGGAAATGGAAACTGCGTATAATCAGGCCACGGCGTCTTGGGAGTACCAGTGGGAGCACCTTTTGGTGTACTTCCTTTACCGGTATGTCCTCAAGGCCGTCAACGACCGGCAGGTGTTGCCCAGAATCCGGCTGGCGGTGTACAGCGTTCTTTGGCTGCGGCGCATGGAACTGGCCCAATTTGCACACCATGGATGGAGTGTGGAAACCCGTATCGACCTGCTCCACCGCTACAGCCGTCAGGTGGAACACTCTGCCGACAATCTCCAAAAACTCCATACCATTTTGGCGAAAACTGTGATATAATACAGTAAATAATTAAACCATCAAGGAGACGATACCATGCGCATTGTCGTCAAAGTGGGCACCTCCACCCTGACCCACGCCACGGGGCGGCTGAACATCCGCCGGGTGGAAGCCCTCTGCAAGGTCCTGTCGGACCTGAAAAACGCGGGCCATGAGATCATTCTGGTGTCCTCCGGCGCCATCGGCATGGGCGTGGGCAAGCTGATGCTGGCCAGCCGTCCCACGGATATGCCCACCAAACAGGCCGCCGCCGCCGTGGGCCAGTGCGAGCTCATGTACGTCTATGATAAGCTGTTTTCCGAGTACCATCACACGGTGGCCCAGATTCTGCTGACCGGCTCCGACGTGGAGAACCCCCAGCGCCACGATAATTTCCGGAACACCATGTTCCGGCTGCTGGAGCTGGGGGCGCTGCCCATTGTCAACGAAAACGACACCGTTGTGACCGACGAAATCGCCGTGGGAGATAACGACACCCTGGGGGCTGTGGTGGCTGTCAGTGTGGCGGCGGACCTGCTGGTGCTGCTGTCGGATATTGACGGTCTCTACACGGCGGACCCCCACAAGCACCCCGATGCCCGGCTGATTGACCGTGTGGAGGCCATCACGCCGGAAATCGAAGCACTGGCCGGCGGGAAGGGATCGGCGTTGGGCACCGGCGGCATGGCTACCAAGCTGTCGGCGGCCCGGCTGGCCACGGAGGCCGGCACCGATATGATCATCGCCAACGGCCAATGTCCCGAACTGCTGTATGACATTGCCGACGGGAACGCTGTCGGCACCCGATTTGTGGCAAAGGAGCGAAACAAATGACCACTTTGGACCAATTAAAGGCCGCCAAGGCCGCCTGTCCGGCCCTGCTGCGGGCCACCACGGAACAGAAGAATCAGGCCCTTTCCGCCATGGCCGACGCGCTGCTGCACCATGAAGCGGACATTCTGCTGGCCAATCAGAAGGATATGGCCGCCGCCAGAGGGACCGTGTCCGAGGTCATGCTGGACCGGCTGCGGCTGGACCCGTCCCGCATCGACGGCATGGTGGAGGGCATTCGCCAGGTGGCGGCGCTGCCGGACCCGGTGGGCCGGGTTTTGGAAACCATTGAGCGGCCCAACGGCCTGCACATCGAAAAAACCGCCGTCCCCATGGGCGTGGTGGCTATCGTCTACGAGAGCCGTCCCAACGTCACCTCCGATGCAGCGGCACTGGCATTGAAAAGCGGCAACGTCTGTGTTCTCCGGGGCGGCAAGGAAGCGTTCGCCACCGCCAACGCCATCACCAACGCATTGCGGGAGGGTTTGGCGGCGGCAGGACTGCCGCAGGACTGCGTGAGTATGCTCCAGGATACCAGCCGCGACAGCGTCAATGTGCTCATGAAAGCCGTGGGTCTGGTGGACCTGTTGATTCCCCGGGGCGGTCCCGGTCTCATCAACGCCTGTGTCCAGAATGCCCTGGTGCCCTGCATCCAGACCGGTACCGGTATCTGCCACATCTATGTGGATGAAAGCGCCGATCAGGACATGGCATTGAACATCATTGAAAACGCCAAAGCCAGCCGCCCCTCCGTCTGCAATGCCGCCGAGGTGCTGCTGGTCCATCGAAAAATTGCCGCCGAGTTCCTGCCCAAGCTGCGGTTCCGTCTGGAGCGGGACCGGGTGCGGCGTGGCTTGCAGCCGGTGGAATTGCGCTGCGACCGTCGGGCCGCCGCTGTTCTGGACGGTATGGTGGCCGGTCCCCGGGACTTTGACACGGAGTTCCTCGACTATATTCTGGCTGTGGCCGTGGTGGACAGTGTGGACGCGGCCATTGACCACATCGCCGCCCATTCCACAGGCCATTCGGAAGCCATCGTCACCGAGAGCGAGGAAAACGCCCGGCTGTTTACGTCTCTGGTGGACAGCGCCGCCGTCTATGTCAACGCCTCCACTCGCTTTACCGACGGCGGAGAGTTCGGCCTGGGCTGTGAGATGGGCATTTCCACCCAGAAACTCCACGCCAGAGGTCCCATGGGCCTGCGGGAGCTGACATCCTATAAATATATTATCCGCGGCAACGGACAGATTCGATAAGGGAGAGCGATATCATGTATCAGTTGGGTTTTATTGGAACCGGCAACATGGCGGGGGCTTTGGTGGAAGCCGCCTGCAAAACCGTGGACCCGGCGGCCATTTTGCTGACCAACCGCACCGCCGCCAAGGCGGAGGTACTGGCCCAGCAATTAGGCTGTCAGGTGACCACCTCCAACAGCCAGGTGGCCCAGAATGCCAAATGGATTTTCTTGGGGGTTAAACCTCAGATGATGGCCGGAGTTCTGAGAGAGATCGCCCCGGTACTGGCGGCCCGCAAGGACCGGTTTATCCTGGTCAGCATGGCGGCGGGCCTGCGGCTGGAAACGCTGGCGCAGATGGTTGGGGAGGACTATCCGATTCTGCGAATCATGCCCAATACCCCGGCGGCCATCGGTGAAGGGATGATTTTCTATACGCCCAACCACCAGATGACCGAGGAGGAGGTCCAGGACTTCTGCACCATTCTGGCCGACGGCGGTCTCCTGGACCGTCTGCCGGAGCCGATGCTGGACGCCGGAACGGCGGTGGCGGGCTGCGGCGGCGCGTTCTGTAATATGTTCCTGGAAGCCCTGGCCGACGGCGGTGTGGCCTGCGGCCTGCCCCGGCAGAAAGCGCTGCTGTACGCGGCCCAAATGGTCATCGGTACGGCAAAGCTGATGCTGGAAACCGGCAAGCACCCCGGCGTCCTCAAGGATGAGGTCTGCTCCCCAGCGGGCAGCACCATTCAGGGCGTCCGGGCTTTGGAGCGGGGCGGCTTCCGCTCGGCGACTTTTGAAGCCGTGGTGGCGGCCTACGAAAAGACCAAGGCTTTGGACAATTAAACACAAAAAAATCGGGAGCACTGGCGCTCCCGATTTTTTATTGCGGCTTGGTCTGATATTTCTGCCGTAGTACCGTCAGCAGATGGAATACGCTGGTGACGGCAGCCAATCCGATGGCGATGCCCACGGCCACATCCCAGGTGGTTTGACCGTATTCCGAGGCCACCTCGGCGTTGCCGGCGATGGCATTATAGAGGGTGTAATACAAGGAGCCGCCGGGGACCATGGTGATGACGGCCGGGGCCGCGAACACCGTGGCTGGAGATCGCAGCAGTCGGGCCATGATTTCCGCAAAGAGACCGGCGAACAGGGCCGCAAACAGATTGGCCACCAGCAGGGATTCCATGTGAGCGTGCATCAGCAGATAGAACCCCCAGGTGGCCATGCCGCCCAGACCGGCCACAAACAGTTTCAGCCCCCGCACATGAAAAAGAATGGCGAAGCCAAAGGAGCCGAGAAAGGCGGAGGCCAGCTGCCAGAACAGTTCCATACCCGTCATCCGTAGAACCCCCTTCCCAGCAGATAGATGGCCAGGGCGAAGCCGCAGGCGATGCCGCCGGCCTGGAGCAGGGATTCACACAGACGGGACAGACCCGAAAAGGTGTCGCCGCTGAGCAGGTCCCGGACGGCGTTGGTGATGGCCAATCCAGGGATAGTCAACATAATACAGCCGATGAGTATGGCGTCCAGGTGATTGCCCAGTCCCATGCTGTAGAGAATCAAGGCCCCCAGGCCCGTGCAGAAAGCCGTGCCGAAGAGGTAGAACAGGGGGTTCATCTGCCGCCGAATGGGCAGCAGCATCATGGATTCCACCAGCAGGGCCAGCAGGGAAGCTGCCAGCGCGTCCCAGAGGTTGCCGCCGAAGAACACGGTAAAACCCGCCGCTGTCAGTACGCCGCCCACATACGTCATGAGCTTGGACAGCTGGGGGAGGTTTTGAATTTCCGCATACCGCCGTTGAATTTCTTCCACCGGCGGCTTATGGGCGCAGATATAGCGGGACAGGGCGTTGAGCCGGTCCAGCCGCGTCATATCGGTGGCGCATTGGCGCAGCCGCCGCGTCTGGGTGATGACGGTGTCGTCGTCTACTTCCAGGGAAACCACCATATTGGCGGTGATGGTAAACGAATTGACCCGGCGGACGCCATAGGCCATACACATGCGGTTGATGCTGTCCTCCACACGGCTGATTTCCGCGCCGCTGTTCTGCATGGCCTCTCCAATGTCCAAAATGGCGTGGAGCAGCCGGTGATACGAAAGAGCCATAGCAACGCTCCCTTATCCATACAAATAAAATATCCGCAGACACATGCCTGCGGATATTGATTATAACAGGGATTGTACTATTTGCAACACTTTTTTACCATGTTAAAGTATGGAAAAGGTCCTATTGTGCGGTTCCGGTTCCATCAATTGGACGGAACCGGCCCGCCCGGCAGAATGCGATGTAAAAAGTTCCATAGATTGGTGTAAAAAACAGCCTCCAGCGCCTCCGGCGGAAAGCCTCGTTCTCGCAGCCGGTCCTCCAGAGCGGCAAGGCCGCCCCAGCCGTCCAGCAGGTCCTCTTGGGACGGGTCCCAGTGGAGCCAGTATGTCCGACGGCGGGAAACGGCTTCCCCATACTCCCTGGCAAAGTCCAGGCCAAGACAGGCCCGGCCACCGGTACGGTCCCAAATGTGGAGCAGATGGGCGCAGAGATCGTCGAGACCGTCGCGGGTGTGCTGCCGCCGGACCAGAAAAGATACCTGATTCAGCCCCACCACACCATCCCGCCGCCCCAGAGCCGTCAACTGGCTGTCGGTGAGATTCCGCCGGTGGGGGCAGAGGGTCCGACAGTTGGAATGGGAGGCCAGCACCGGCCCCCGGCCCAGGGATAACACCTCCTGCAATCCAGTGTCGCTGAGGTGGCTCACGTCCACGGCCAGTCCCAAATCCCAGACACGGTAAATCAAGTCCCGTCCCGCCGCCGTCAGCCCACCGGAAAAGTCGCAGCCGTCGGCAAAGGCATTGCGGCCATTCCACGTCAGCCCCAACAGCCGGACCCCCAGCCGGTGCAGGATGGGAAGCAGAACGGATGTGCCGCCCAAGGGGTCTGCACCTTCCAGGGACAGCACCAGGGCAATCTGCCCCCGACGCCGGGCATCTTCCAATTCCGCCGCCGTGGTCACCAGGGCAAAAGCGCCGCCGCTTGCCGCCACCTCGGCCTCCACGGCGGCAAGCTGTTCCAGCGCATTTTCCAATGCTGCCCCCGGCGGTGTGGATGGGTGGACAAATACAGCGCCGATGACCAATTCCACCCCGGCATGACGGAACCGGGGCAGATAATAGGAACGAAGATATCCGTTCGTTCCGGCAGCTCGGCACAGTGCCAGTACTGCGGGAAAATCGTCGTGGGAAACAGCAACTTTCATAGGGTACCTCCACAGACCGACCGCAGCCAGCCGAAAATCAGGGCGCCGTCGGCGGCGTCCGCTCGGGCGTAGGGTCCGCAGAGCCGCTCGGGGTGCCATTGGATGGCTAAGATCGGTTTGTGCCGGTGGCCGAAGGCTTCCACCACGCCGTCCAGAGACACCTGCAAGATGGCGCAGTCCTCGGGGAGTACGGCCACGGCCTGATGGTGATGGGTGTTGACGGTGCAGCAGGGGCCGTAGAGAGACGTCAGCAGTCCGGCGGTCCGGGTGTCGTGGAACCGGTCGCTGCCGTCATCCTTGCCGCCGTGGCCGTCCACATGGGGCGTCAGACTGCCCCCCAGGGCCACGGCCAGCACCTGCGCCCCCCGGCAAATGCCTAAAATGGGCTTGTTTTGCTGAAAGAACTGGGTACAGAGTTGCAATTCCCGTTCGTCCCGTTCCCGGTCCACATCCCGGCAGAGGGCGCTGTCGCAGCCCAGGCGCTCCGGAGCCAGATCGCCGCCGCCGGGCAGCAGCAGACCGTCGGCGCTGGCCGGATCGTCGGCGACCGACAGCCCCGCCATCGCCAGGGCTGCCGTATAGTTGGGGAAGCTGGAGGGGTCATGGAGATAGATGCATGGCAAGAAAACCACCGCCTTTCTAAAGCAGTGTATGGGGGCAAAAAAGAAAAAATGAAAAAATTTTTAAAAACCTATTGACAATCTGCCATATAAGAGATATAATACCCATGCTCTTGAGATTGCTGGTATAGCTCAGTTGGTAGAGCAGCTGATTTGTAATCAGCAGGTCGGGGGTTCGAGTCCGTCTACCAGCTCCAAAAGCTAGACTGACACAAGTTCATATGGGGGATTTCCCGAGTGGCCAAAGGGGACAGACTGTAAATCTGCTGGCTATGCCTTCGGTGGTTCGAATCCACCATCCCCCACCAAAACACCTGATTTCGTATAAAATCAGGTGTTTTTCTTATCTGTTTTGCGGCGGCTTTCGGCAATGCGGCAGACACCATCCTCCAGGACTGTCGTCAACCTGGCCAGGCCCCCAAGCGGCAGAACGGGTCCGCCTGGGCTGAGAAGCAGTTGACAGGGGAGCAAAGTGCGCGTATACTGCAACTTCCAGGTAAACATAGCTCTGCTTAAAGAAAATAGCCTGTATCCGGGGAAAGAGAGTGCAACAACAAAACAGCGGCGCTACTCCGGTTTATTCGGATAGACGCCGCTGTTTTGTTAACTTTATGCCTTTAACTGATAGAGCCGGTCCGGTCCGTCGCCATGGGCAATGACAATTTCCTCGGCCATCAGTTCGTCCAGAAATGATAGCGCCCGTTCCGGTTCCAGCTGGACCTTGTCGGCCAATTCCTCCACCGAGGCGCAAATGTGTTCCGTCAGGTATTCGATCATCATCTGCTTCCGGATGGGGCCCATGGCCGCCGGGCGGCCGCCCATGAGGGTGGCGGGCTGCTCCCGCCGGCTGTTGCCCAGTACCAGCTGCAAAATGGTCCGGTCCGGGGAAAACCGCTCTTCGATTCTCGGCTGTTCCCAGCCCTGCTGCTGCCAGACCGCATAGATGCGGGGAATACCGCTGCCGGTCTGCTCTCCCAGGTCCACCAGATGAAACATCCGGGTCAGGGCCGCGTTTCTGGGATCGGACACGCCGCCGCTTCTGGCCCGTTCCACGGCAATACGGAACGCGCCGGGGTTGGAAAACACAATGCGGTCCCCCCGCCGGGCAATGACCACCCCCTGTCGTCCGTGGTAGTCCGCATTCAGCAGACAGTTGACCAGAGCTTCCCGCAGGGCTTCCCGCACCGTGTCTACCGCCGAGGCCCCATAGAGCCGCGTTTGTACCAGACGGTAAAAGTCGTACAGATTACCGCTCCAATCCCCGGAATCGGATACAATCCGGTCCGTATGACCCTCTGGTTCGGCGGCCTGCGACCGATATTCCAGGGCGTAGTTGGGAAATTGCCGGACGATGGCGGGTTCGGTACCGAACATCAGCAGACCCGCCGCCGTGGGATGCAGTGCGCCGCCCGCATCTCGGCCCGCCGCTCCCAGCTGTTCTAAAAAATCCGGGTCCGGCAGGTCCTCCCAGCCGGTGCGCCGCCGCTGTAAATGGGTCCGATACCGGTGGATGCTGTCCAGGTCCAGGGCATCCATGGTCACGGGGTCCAGAACGTCCATATCCTGGGTCTGAACGGCGGCATCCCGGAGCATGCTCAATACCTCATCCCGGGTACAGCGGTAATCGCCTTCGCCGCTGCGGCGGTAGGAGCCGGACATGGGATCGACACCGATGTACACCGGCCGGTCCTGACGCAGGGCCCGAGGTACGGTAATGGCAATGATATGGTCGCCGTCCACGGTGACCGTCTGGACCTGCTGATCGGTGAGGATGTTGGCGCTGACCTTTTTGGGGTCGTTGACGATGTCCCAGAACTCCCGAATCAGCCGGGCCGGGTCCGGCAGGTCCACGGTGTGCAGAGAATGGTCCGGGTGCTCCTCCACCCCCAGCAGCAGAATGCCGCCCAGCGTATTGGCAAAGGCCGAATACGTCTCCCAGATGCTGTGCGGAAGACCGCCCAGGGCCTTCTTGGCTTCAATCCGGTTATTCTCCCGGTATTGGTCCATTTTGGAAAAATCAATCATAGTCCGCCTCCTCTGCCGGTTCCGCCGGGTGGGTCTGTTTTGATACTATGATTGTAGCCCAACGGGATATGTTTGGCAAGGGGGAGGGGAATGGGGGAGCCCACCGCCGGATAAAAGCAATAGCATGGCATCGAAGCGGCGGTCTGTTGTCGGGCGGCGGGAAAAGAGACGGCCCGTCCCGGGGACAATGGAACCCTTGCCCCAACCGGAAAAATCCGGTATACTGAGAGAAAACCACCGGGGTGCGGCCCCGGCAACAGGAGGGTGTATCATGGCACAGATCACATTGGGAAAAACGGGTATCACCGTGAACAAGAACGGATTCGGCGCGCTGCCCATTCAGCGCATCAGCCATCAAGACGCGGCGGCGCTGCTGCGGCGGGCCTTTGACGGCGGCATCGGCTTTTTCGACACGGCCCGAGTCTACTCCGACAGTGAGGAAAAAATCGGGCTGGGCTTGGGCGACGTGCGCCATCAGCTGTACATTGCCACCAAGACGGCGGCGGAGACGGCGGAGGATTTTTGGAAGGACCTCCACACCAGTCTCACCAATCTGAAAACCGACTATGTAGATCTCTACCAGTTCCACAACCCATCGTTCTGTCCCCGACCCGGCGATGAATCGGGTCTGTATGACGCCATGTTGGAAGCCAAGCGGCAGGGCAAAATCCGCCACATCGGCATCACCAATCACCGGCTGTCCGTGGCCCGGGAGGCCATCGAATCGGGACTGTACGAGACGCTGCAATTCCCCTTCAGCTATCTGACGGGCCAGCAGGAACTGGAACTGGTGTCCCTGTGCCGGGAGAAGAATATGGGCTTTCTCTCCATGAAGGCGCTGTCCGGCGGTCTCATCACCAACAGCACCGCCGCCTACGCGTTTCAGGCCCAGTATGACACCCTGCCCATTTGGGGCATCCAGCGGGAGACAGAACTCAACGAGTTCCTGGGCTACATCCACAACCCGCCGCAGATGACGCCGGAACTGGAAGCGGTCATTCAGCGGGACCGGAAAGAATTGGCGGGCAGCTTCTGCCGTGGCTGCGGCTACTGTATGCCTACCTGCCCGGCAGAAATCGACATTGCCACCGCCGCCCGTATGTCCCTGCTGCTGCGCCGGTCGCCCAGTGCCGGACACCTCAACGAGAAGGGCCAGGCGCTGATGAAGAAGGTGGAGGACTGCACCCACTGTGGTCAATGCGCGGCCCACTGCCCCTATGAACTGGACACGCCCAAGCTGTTGGAGGACAACTACCGGGACTATATGGAAGTTCTGGCGGGCAAGCCCCTGTAAAATACGGCGAAAGGGCGCGCTGCCAACGCAGCGCGCCCTTTCCAATGGATAGGGTTAACGCAGGGCGTATTCATACTGGGCGCCGCCCAGGTCCAGCGTCACCAGAATGGACTTGCCAGAGGTGTCCACCTCGGCGGGGCACTCGACGATGGCATGGGCAATACAGGTTTCCAGAGGCGTGGCTGCCGTATAGCTGCCCACCCAGTCAAAGCTGTTGTCGCCGTCGTTGACGATGGTAAAGCCATCGTAGGGATACTGGCCGTCATAGAGGACCGAGGCGGTGAACAGCTCGTCAATGCGCAGATCCCGCTGCATGGTGTTCTTCACGTCGGCTTCCACATGGACAAAGACCTTGCCGCTCTCGGCGGGGTAACTGGTGTAGACGCTGCTGGTGTTGGGAGGCAGCACCTCGTAGGACAATTCCACTTTTTTCAGGGTGAATTCATAATCATTGGTGGTAATCAGATCGCCGATGGCGATGGGCTGGGCGGCGGGCTCTGCGGTGGCGGCAGTACCGGCCGCGGTAGCGTCACCGGCGTCACTGGACAGACTGTAGAGGTGATCGGCTTCTACCGACTGGTTGCCATCCATGTCGGTGACAATTGTATGCGAGGACAAATCATCGTTGTAGGCAATGGTAAATGTAACGCTTTCAAAGGTCTCGGCCAGCTTTTGCGGGATATTGACATAGACAACATAATCCATGTCGGTATAGGGGTCAATCTCAAAGGACTTATTGCGCTTGAAATCCATTCTCACATCGAAGCCATCCACCACAAAGGTGTCGTTGACGGTGGCTGTGAAATAGAAGGCGCTGTCCGAGATGGTGCTGGTGCCCCGGTTTTCAAAATGTCCCTCCAGGGTCAGCAGCTGGTAGCCGTCCTCCACATACAGGGAAGTGGTCGAGTGCTCACCGGTGCTGTAGGAATATTCCGGTACAACGTTGATGGTGTCGAACGTCATAAGGAACAGCTCATTGTCAATGGTTTCTCCCAGTTTCAGCGGCGTGGCTTCCGGCTTTTCCGGCTCCTCGGGTTCTTCCGGCGCTTCCGGTTCTTCCGGCTCCTCAGGAGTTTCCGGCGCCTGGGTGGTGACCTCCTCCGCCGGGTCCTTGGCCGTCTCCACGTCGTCGGTCTTGGAGCCGCAGGCCGTCAGAGACAGGGCTGTTATCAGGGCCAGCAGCAGGGCTAGTTGTTTTTTCATCGCTTTTCCTCCATTCTTTTTCTGGGTTTTCCAAAGCATATCGCACATTTTTCGACAAAACAATATCCCGGCTGCATAGGGTTTTGACAGCAACGGTTGCAAGTGGGACCATATTGATGTAGTATATACCACAAGAAGTATCGGCGGTTTGGAAACCGCCGGAGAGAGGAGGGGGCGTCGTGGTCAAAACCATGGAACCTATGACCACTGGTTCCATCTGGAAACGGATCGCCTTTTTTGCATTGCCCATCCTGCTGGGCAATTTTTTTCAGCAGATGTACAACACCGTGGACTCCCTGATCGTCGGCAATTACCTGGGGCTCAACGCTCTGGCGGCAGTCAGTTCCTCCGGCAGCCTCATCAACATGCTCATCGGCTTTCTCATGGGCGTGTCCACCGGCGCGGGCGTGGTGGTGGCCGGATTCTTTGGCGCACGGGATGAGAAAAATCTGCGCCGCGCCGTCCATACCACCGTGGCCTTCGGTCTGGTGGCCGGTGCGGTGATGACTGTGGTGGGCATGGTGCTGTCACCCCAGATTCTGGAATGGATGGACACGCCCCAGGCGGTTATGGAACAGTCGGTGGTGTACCTGCGGATCTATTTCCTGGGCTCCCTGGGCAACGTCCTCTATAATATCTGCGTGGGCGTTTTACAAGCCGTGGGCGACAGCCGCCATCCCCTGTACTATCTGATCGTTTCCTCGCTGGTGAATCTGGTGCTGGACCTGGTGTTCATCGCCGGACTGGGCTGCGGCGTGGGCGGCGCGGCGGCGGCCACGGTGATCTCCCAAATCGTCAGCGCGATCCTGTGTCTGATCCAGCTGGCCCGTTCCCGGGAGGCTTACGGCCTGCGGTGGCGGGAGATTCGGTTCCACAAGGGAATGCTGGGACAGGTGCTGCGCCTCGGCGTGCCCTCCGGCGTCCAGAACTCCATCATCAACTTTGCCAATGTCATCGTCCAGTCCAACGTCAACGCCTTCGGGGAAATGGCTATGGCAGGCTACGGCGCGTATACCAAGGTGGAGGGCTTCGCATTCCTGCCCATCACCAGCTTCGCCATGGCCCTGACCACCTTTATCGGGCAGAATTTGGGCGCGAAAGAGTTTGAACGGGCGAAAAAGGGCGCCCGCTTCGGTATCCTGACGACGGTAATTCTGGCCGAACTCATCGGTGTTGTCATCTTTCTGCTGGCGCCCTCGCTCATTGCCGCCTTTGACAGCACGCCGGAAGTCATCGCCTTCGGTACCGACAAATCCCGGACGGCGGCACTGTTCTATTTCCTGCTGGCCTATTCCCATGGCTCCGCTGCCGTGCTGCGGGGCGCGGGCAAGGCCATGGTACCCATGGTAGTGCTGATGGTCTGCTGGTGTGCCATCCGGGTCACCTTCCTGTCCATCGCTGTGCCGTTGACCGGCAGCATTCTGACGGTGTACTGGGTGTATCCGCTGACGTGGTTCCTCAGCTCTGTGACATTCTTCTTCTATTCCCGGAAGGGCGACTATCTGAACCGCAAGGTCTTCGGCGCGGACGGCCCCTGACCGGTGAGCGAATTCGCAGATGGGAACCAACAGCAATCCGCTGTTCAAATAGAGACAAATAGAGAAAGGAAGGGAACTGACGATGATTGATACGATTCTGTTAAATCTCCCGGTAATTTTTTTCCTGCTGGTGTTTTTGGGTCTCCTTGTGTTTTGCGTCTGGTATCTCAAAGCCTTTTATGCAGGGCGCGCTGAAAAGCAGAAAACGGCAGAGGCCCAGCGGATACGGCATGGCGGCGAAAGTGTGTTGGAGTGGTCCGAACCATATGCCCAGGGTGACCCCGACCGTGAATTTGGGCGATTGGTTGTTCTGATTCCAAAACGGCTCGGAGGCGATGCGGCCCGCTTTTACGAAAAAGGCGTGGTGCTGGACGCCAAGCGGCTGCCCTATTCGCAGCTGAAAGACGTGGTCTTGATGGAGGCGGAAGATACCATGACGATTAAGGACGCCATCAAGGATTCCGGCGTGTTGTGGCTTTATCCAAAAAAGGGAAGCGCCATTGCGCTGCGCGGCCTGAACTATCAGTTCGATAATACGGTCATGGAAGCCATCAAAAACGGCCTGGGATTTCGCTCCTGAGCGCCGGACCACAGACAGGAAAACACGCTCAGTTCCAAACGGAACTGGGCGTGTTTTGCCTGATAACAGGTAATAGTTCAAACTTTTTGCACAGCTGTGACGGCGTCCCGTACCCATGGCCCCATCCGGAAGACCGACAGCATACAGCCCATAAGCAGGGCGTTGAACACCAAAGCTGTGCCGCCGTAGGACACAAACGGGAAGGAAATGGCGCCAAACAATCCATATCCCAGGTTGGTAACGCCGTAGGACAGCACTTGCAACACAAACGTGGTGCTGACTGCCAGAACCAACAGCTTTCCGAGCATGCTCTGCTGACGCAGACCGCGGCGTATACAGAAGATACACAGTCCTACAGACAACAGCATCAGCACCAGAAACGGCCCCAGACCAAAGTGGTGGATACCGTAGAGCAAGGAGTAATCCGTTTCCAGATTGGGGATGGTGGAAAGGTCTCCGCTTCCCTCGCCCCAAAAAGCAGCCTGGGCGATGAGTTCCCGCACTTGATTATTGAGATGGCCGTCCAGATCGATACGGAAGCTGCGGAACTGCAAATTTTCCGAGGAGAGCAAAGTGACCAGAAATACGCCGCAACACATCAACGGGGGAATCAGCGCCAGGGCCAGTCCGCGGACCCGGCGCACCTGAAACCAGCCCTGCCAGATGGCTGTGTACAGCAGTAATACACTGGTGATAGTATAGAGCAGAAAACCGAAAATGGTGGGAATCCAAAGCAGAATCCCCGCAAAGGGCAGATAGGCCAGCCCACAGTAAACGATACCCAACATGCCCCGGTTCCGCATCCGGTATACGAACAGTCCGTAGGCCATGGGGAAAATCAGCGCTAGATTTCCCAGCATGATGTTGAACGGGGGCAGCGACAAAACCGCAAAGCCATGCCCTGCCAGTTCAACATTTAATATAATATTGGCGCGGAATAAGGCCAGCAGAGAAAGCGCCAGCACCAGACCATAGACCTTACCGGCATGACGGCCCAGCAGGGAAGTGTCCATAAAATAACCGAGGAAAAACGCGGCAGCAGCGATACCATAGGGGAGTGCCCATATGGCGTCCGGTGACAGCACGGATTGCAGAACCAGCCCCACGGCCAGGAGCACCAGGATTACAAACATGGGAAGCCAGGGCGTTTGCGGGCGATGGGTCTGATTCAGGGCTTGTCCCACCATTTGGGCGTCACCCATCTGGGCCACCGCCATCCGGGCGGCCTCGTCTGCATCGTGGCCCTGCTCCAGATAGGCGTCCTGCTGGTCACAGAGGTGCTGTTCCAACTCTTGCGCTACGACGTGCCGCACCCGTTTCCAGCGGATTTGCTGCGACACCTGCTGACAGTATTCGGTGAAGTGCTCATTGGAAGGCATGGACGCTGTCCCCTTTCAGAATCTTTTCCACGGCATCTACAAAGCGGGTCCATTCCCGCTGCTTTTCCTGAAGCCGCTCTCGTCCGGCCTCTGTCAGATGGTAATACTTGCGAATGCGCTCCTGCGGCGCCCGCTGTTCGTAGGAGGATACCAACCCCTGCTTTTCCAGGGTGTGCAGAATGGGATAGAGCGTCCCGGCTTTGAAATCAAAGGTGTGATTGGAACGCTGAGCCAGCGTTCCAATCATCTCATAGCCATATATATCCCGTTCCTCCAGCAGCTTGAGAATCAATGTGGTGGTCCTGCCCCTGATAACACAAAGCTGCCCAGCTCCGAACGAGGAGCTGAGCAGCTTGTATCGTCTGTTGCTGGAAAGAGGAGGAGACATCAGCCCAGACGGCTGACCATCCCACCGATGTAGTCACTGTCAATGACATTGAAGCGGTCCTCCGGCGGATACAGGGCGCCGCCGTAGTAAATGGCCCGGTTGTTGCAGACCGACGTATCCGAACAGGGTCGATGGGCCGCCAGATGAATCTGATCGCAGCCGGTCTCGGCAATGATGCGGTCCATGTTACGGGCCGTAATACCGGCTCCGGGCAGAATCTGGATGCGACCCTTGGCGTAGGCAATCATCTCCCGGACGGTGTCGGTACCCATGGAGACGTCAGGCTCCTGCCCGCTGGTCAGTACACGGGTGATTCCCAGATCAATCAGTTCGTCGAGGACGGCTTTCCAATCCGCCACCACATCGATTGCCCGGTGGAACACCGTTTCCTTACCGGCATCTTGGGCCATCTGGGCCAGGATTTTAGTGCGTTCCCGATCCAGGGTACCATCCTGGTGCAGGAAGCCGAAGACCAAACCATCGGTGCCGTTGGCCAGCAGCAGCTTGGCATCTTCGATGGCTGTGGCAAACTCGGCGTCGGTGTAACAAAAACCGCCTTCCCGGGGACGCACCATGGTCATGATCTTCATATTGGTCTCCCGCTTGGCCACCAACAGCTCACCAATGGTGGGCGTCAGACCGCCATGAAACAGGTTGCTGTTCAATTCCACGCGGTGTGCGCCTGCTTTGTGTGCCTGAATGACATCATCGGCGCTGCCGCAGCATACTTCCAAAATTACCTTACTCATTGTTTCATCACCTATTATCATCAATCTTGCATGTTGTAACCGGTCAAAGGGCCGGTCGTAGAACTGCACGAG
Source organism: Candidatus Avoscillospira sp. LCP25S3_F1 (assembly GCF_052117125.1). Taxonomy (NCBI): domain Bacteria; kingdom Bacillati; phylum Bacillota; class Clostridia; order Eubacteriales; family Oscillospiraceae; genus Candidatus Avoscillospira; species Candidatus Avoscillospira sp. LCP25S3_F1. The sequence goes on from NZ_JBQKJT010000003.1 coordinate 177,175, forward strand.
TGCACTGGTTTACCGCTCCATGGCAATCTGCTGGAGCTGCTGTTCCACCGCCATGGAAATCAGCCCATAGAGACCGGCTTCCTGCCGCAGGGAAGAGGAGACCACCTCCACCGGGTCAAAGGCTTCCCGCTGCACCGCTTGATTGAGCAGGGGAAGCAGCTGGGATTCAAAGACCAGATAATCTCCGCCGAAGACAACGCGCTCACAGTTGAGCAGCGACAGGGCGGTAATCAGAATCTCGCCCAGTGCCCGACCGATATCCTCCACCAGGGTGTGCAGAAAGGCGTCTCCATTGCGCCACAGCTGGACCACCTGCTGAAAATCCCAGCGCTCCATGGGTGTGCGGAAAGCGGCACGGGTGGCAGGGGGGGCCTCCATACGAATGCGATCCATCAGCGAGGGAATTTCCACCTGCGTTCGCAGGGGCGTGTTGAGACGGCCCACGCGAACGCGGGCAATTTCGCCGGCGCTGCCGCGACTGCCGGTATAGAGATTGCCTTCCAAAATCATACCCATACCGATGCCCATACCGCAGCCCATAAACAACAGGTTGGATACGCGCTGTCCGGCGCCCTGATAGTATTCTCCCACGGTGGCCGCGTTGATGTCGTTGACCCACAGGACATGGGTCTGGAACTGGTGCTCCAAATCGTCGATCAGACGGCGGACATCCCAATTTTCAAACTCAGGGTTCAGGAGGAACTGTTCGTCCAAACCGCTGAAAGCGCCGGGAGAGGAGAGGGCGATCATGGCCAGATGGCCCGGCGGCACATTGCCCAGACGCAGCAGGGTGGAAATGGCGGCAATGGACTGCTGTAGCCGTTCCGCATAGGGCGCACTGTCGCGGACTGTGAGAACTTGCCGGTACAGTTGGCAGCCGTTGAGATCGCTCAGAGCAAAAATGGGCTGCTCCAATCCCAGCTCCGCGGCAATAAAAAAGCAATACGCCCCATGGAGCTGCAACAGCACGGGTCTGCGGCCCCCAACCCGCTGGGCATTGGCGGTGCCGACCTCCTGGAGCACACCGCACTGGAGCAGAGGCGCGATATTTTCAGAGACCGTGGAGCGGCTCAGCTCCAGACGGCGGGCCAGTTCGGCCCTGGAAATGGTGCCGCTCTGCTGAATCAGCTGTAAGATCGCCAGACGGCTATGGGCGCGCAATGCGGCATTGGTATCATTTTTTTCCATATGCTCTCCCTTTTTTACACACGGCCGCCTGCATGGCAGAACGACAGTTTGTTCTAGCACCGAATATACTATACCATGTAATGAAAAAATATTCAATTCCAATTCAAAATTTTTTGTGAAAAAAGAAAAAAATCCATAAAATCTTGGTGTTGACATTTGTCAAACATCGTGATAAATTTAGTGAAGTAAACTGAATTATGTTCGGACTCGGTACAAACTAACCATGGATACCCCGATGCATAATTCACAGATGTACTAGAAAGTGAGGGCTTTACATCATGAACAAAAGGATTCCCGCTCTTGTACTGGCTGCGGTTATGGCCATGTCCGCTGCCGGCTGCGGCAGCAAATCTGCCGCAGACACCACGACCAACACGGACGCCACGGCCAATACAGACGCCGCACAGAATACGGCAACTGCCGCCGACAATGACCTGGTGATTGCGTTCAACACCGACGTTCAGAGTTTGGATCCCCACAATACCACGGATACGCTTTCCATTTCGATCAGCAACACCATGTATGAAAGCCTGATTACGTTCGACGAAAATCAGAACATTGTACCGCTGCTGGCCGAAAGCTTTAAGGCGGAGGATGACAACCTGACCTATACCTTCACCCTGCGCAAGGGCATCAAGTTCAGCGATGGGACCGACCTCAACGCCGACGCGGTCATCGCCAACTATGAGCGCTGCCTGGCCGACACCACGCTGCGTCAGAACAGCAACGTCAAGAAGTGGGAGTCCGTGACCAAGGTAGACGACTACACTGTGGCGATTAAGCTGCTGACCCCCGATTCCTCGTTCCTCAACCGCTTCACCCAGTTTGATATGATCAGCCCCACCGCCCTGGCAAACGGCGTCGATCTGAACAAGGAGAGCGCCGGTACCGGCCAGTATGTGTTCAAGGAGCATGTGGAGGGCGACCATGTGACCGTCGTTCCCAACACCGAGTACTGGGGCACCAAGGCCACCGTGGACAGCCTGACCTTCCGCGCTGTTCCCGAAGACGGCAGCCGCATTGCTATGCTGCAGACCGGCGAGGCTGACTTCATCCATCCCATGCCCGTCATCCAGGCCCAGGAGATGGATGGCCAGGACGGCATTGTGGTGGAGAGAACGCCGTCCAATATCATGCGCTATGTGACGCTGAATACCACGGTGCCGGAGCTGTCCGACAAGCGGGTCCGTCAGGCTATGAACTACGCCATCGACAAGCAGGCCTATGCCCAGGTGGTGTTCAACGGCTACTGCGAGGAGGTTCTCTCCTGCTTCCCCTCCACGGTGTCCTATTATGCTGAGCAGACGCCCTATACCTACGACCTGGAAAAGGCCAAGGAGCTGATGACCGAGGCCGGCTATCCCGACGGTTTCTCTCTCACCCTGTGGGGCGACAATATGACCATTGAGCAGACCGGTATGCAGTTCATTGCCCAGCAGCTGGGTCAGATCGGCATTCAGGTTGAGGTGGTTCCCATGGAGCCCACCACCCTCAGCGAAATGATCTATATGCCTGAGGAGGAAAACGACGTCCAGATGTGGTACGTCAACTGGTCCGCCGGTTCCTTTGACGCCGACGGCTCCATGCGTTCTATCCTGCACAGCGACAATGTGCCGCCCACCAGTGCCAACACCGCGTTCTTCCGCAATGAGGAGTTTGATACGCTGATCGATAACGCCAAGCTGACCACCGATACCCAGGAGCTGACGGACCTGTATGCCCAGGCTCAGGCCATCGTGTGGGACGAGTGCCCCTGGCTGTTCTTGGGCAATGATGATCTGGTGTTTGCCCACCAGTCCTATGTGAACGGCATCGTAATGGCTCCCGACGGCTCCCTGGATGTGACCAACGCCACACTGTCCTGAGAAAAAACGCGCAGCCGATTGGCCTGTGAAGATATCCGGAATCCGGCAGCAGCGGCGCTGCTGCCGGATTTTTTAAACAATACTCTCCGGGCATGCTGCCCGCACACTCTACAAAGGAGGCGACACGCTTGGGCCGTTATGTTGTCAAGCGCATTCTCAGCGTCATACCACTGCTGTTGGTGATCTCAATTCTGATTTTTGCGTTTATCCATTTGATCCCCGGCGACCCGGTTCGCAAAATGCTGCCCAAAGAGGCGACCAACGAAGAATACCTGGCTCTGAAAGAGGAGCTGGGTCTCAATGAACCGCTGCCGGTCCAGTATCTCGATTATATGAAGGGCATTTTTCAGGGCGACTTCGGCGATTCCTATAAAAATGGCCTGCCTATCCGTGAGATTCTGCCCGACCGCATGGTTGCCACGCTGAAACTGACCTTTGCCGGCATTGTATGGGCTGTGGTGCTGGGAACCTTGATCGGTATTCTCTCGGCGGTCAAACGAGGAAAATTCCTGGACTATTTGGGCATGGTCATTGCCACCTCCGGTATTTCGGTCCCGTCGTTCTGGCTGGGCCTGATTCTGATACAGATATTTGCCGTGGAATTGGGATGGCTGCCAACCGGCCAGTTGGACAGCTGGAAGGGCTATATTCTGCCGTCCCTGACGCTCGGCTGTTCCATTATGGGCACATTGGCCCGCTATTCTCGTTCCTCCATGCTGGAGACGCTGCAGGATGACTACGTCCGCACGGCCCGGGCCAAGGGCCAGCGGGAATCCCTGGTGGTGCTGCGCCATGCATTCCGCAATTCCCTGGTGCAGGTGGTCACTGTGGTGGGCCTTCAGATCGGTGGTCTGCTGGCCGGTTCGGTGCTGGTGGAGACCGTATTCTCCATTCCCGGCCTGGGCCGGCTCATGGTGGATTCCATCGAGTTCCGTGATTATAAGGTGATTCAAGCGCTGCTGATGTTCTTCGCGGTGGAGTATATTACCATCAATCTCATCGTGGACCTGCTCTACGGCGTACTGAACCCCAAGATCCGCTATGATTAACGGAAAGGAGGCGCTTTTTCATGTCTGAAAACAACCACTCTGTCAACCCTGCGTCCAGCGCGTATATGGACGACCCGGTGCTGCAAAACCGCAGCCGTGCACGGGAGTTTTTCAAAAAGTTCTGCCAGCGCAAGACGGCAGTCGTTGCAGGATGTTTTATTATTTTGCTGATTGTTCTGGCCATCATCGGACCATCCATTGCCCCCTATGACCCGGACGTGTACGATTACAGCAATATGCGTGCCGCGCCCAGTTTACAGCATCTGATGGGCACCGACGAGTTCGGCCGCGATGTGTTCAGCCGCCTGCTGGCCGGTACCAGACTGTCGCTGGGCTCCGCTCTGGCGGCGGTGCTGGTGGGCGCGGCTCTGGGTACGATACTGGGCATTCTGGCCGGTTATTACGGCGGCATTCTGGAATCCCTGGTTATGCGCGGCAGTGACGTGCTGTTTGCCATGCCCGACATTCTCCTCTGTATTGCCATTGTGGCCATCATAGGACCGGGCTTGATCAACGTCATTATTGCCGTGACCGTCTTTACCATACCATCCTTCGCCCGTGTGATGCGAAGCGCCACGCTGACGGTGCGAGGGAGCCTGCATGTGGAGGTGGCCCGGTCCCTGGGCTGCCCGGACAGCCGGATTCTGTGGAAGCATATCTTCCCCGGTACGGTGCAGGCCATGATCATCAACTTCACCATGCGTATTGGCTCGGCCATTCTGGCTGCGTCCTCCCTGAGTTTCCTGGGCTTTGGCGCCGATGTGGGCGCGCCGGAATGGGGTGCCATGCTGTCCTCCGGCCGGAACTTCATCGGCGTGGCAGACCATCTGATCCTGTTCCCCGGTCTGCTGATCTTCCTGACGGTGCTGGCGTTCAACCTGTTCGGCGACGGACTCCGCGACACCCTGGACCCCAAGATCAAGTGAGGTGGATGGACTATGAGTGAAAAAGAAATTCTGCTGGACGTACGCGACCTGTGCACGGTATTCCAGGTGGGAAAGCGCAAAACCGTGACGGCTGTCAACGGCATCAGCTTTCAGGTGGGCGCCGGTGAGATCGTGGGTCTGGTCGGTGAGTCCGGCTGCGGCAAATCCGTCACCAGCCTTTCCGTCATGCAATTGCTGAAAAATACCAGTGGTCGGGTGGTAGGCGGTCAAATTCTGCTCAAGGGCAAGGATCTGCTGCACTGTTCCGAAAAGGAAATGCGTTCGGTCCGCGGCAAGGAAATCTCTATGATTTTCCAGGAGCCCATGAGTTCGCTGAATCCCTCCATGCGTATTGAGGCGCAGATGGTGGAAGCCATTCGTCTCCATACGGATATGGATAAAAAGGCAGCTCGGAACCATGCGCTGACCATGATGCGCAAGGTAGGCATTGCCAATCCGGAGACCACCATCCGCAGCTATCCCCACCAGCTCTCCGGCGGTATGAGCCAACGTGTGATGATTGCCATGGCCATGAGCTGCGATCCCACGGTACTGATTGCCGATGAGCCCACGACGGCGCTGGACGTTACCATTCAGGCCCAGATTTTGCAGCTGATGCGGCAAATTCGAGACGACAATAATACGGGTATTCTGCTCATTACCCACGACCTGGGCGTGGTGGCGGAAATGTGCAGCCGTGTCATCGTCATGTATGCCGGACGCATCGTGGAGGAAGCGCCGGTGCAGGAGCTGTTTGCGTCTCCCAAGCATCCCTACACCCAGGGTCTCATTGCCTCGGTGCCCAAGCTGGGCTCCGGCGTCACAAGCCTGCCGTCCATTCCCGGCAGCGTACCGGATCTGTCCATGATGCCCGAAGGCTGTAAATTTGCGCCGCGCTGCTCCAAGGCCTGTGACCGCTGCCACCAGACGGAGCCGCCGCTCTTTCCGCTGAAAGACGGCCGTGAGAGCCGCTGCTGGCTGGCGGAACCCGAGGCTGTGCAGCTTACTGAGGAAAAGGAGGAACAGATCGGATGACCCCTTTGCTTTCTGTAAAAAATGTCACCAAGACATTCCCGGCCGGTCGCGGCAAGAATGGTAAAAAGGCCCGCGTCCATGCCGTCAACAATATTTCCTTTGATATCTATCCCGGCGAAACCTTTTCCGTGGTTGGCGAGTCCGGCTGCGGAAAGTCTACCACCGGCCGTCTGGTGGACCATCTGCTGGTGCCGGATTCCGGCGAAATCTGGTTTGACGGCTGCGACATTTCCAAGTTGTCCGACAAGGAAATGCGTCCCATCCGCAAGGACATTCAGATGATTTTCCAGGACCCCAACGGCTCCCTGAATCCCCGCATGCGCGTGGAGGATCTGGTGGCGGAGCCGCTGCTGATTCATACGGATATGAGTCCGGCGGAACGCATGAAAGCGGCGCATGAGCTGCTGCAAGTGGTCGGACTGGGCACAAAGCACGCCCACCGGTTCCCCCACGAGTTCTCCGGTGGACAGCGTCAGCGTATCGGCATTGCCCGGGCGCTGACGGTGCGGCCCAAGCTGATTATTGCCGACGAGCCGGTTTCCTCTCTGGACGTATCCATCCAGGCCCAGGTGCTGAACCTGATGCAGCAGCTGCAGCGGGATTACGATTTGACCTATATGTTCATCTCCCACGACCTGAGCGTGGTGGAGATGATCTCCGACCGAATCGCCGTCATGTACCTGGGCTCCATTGTGGAGCTGGCGGAAAAGAAGGAGCTCTATGCCCATCCCCGCCATCCCTATACAAAGGCGCTGCTGTCGGCGGTGCCCATTCCCGATCCCACGATACAGAAGGACCATGCGTTGCTGGAGGGTGATATCCCCAGCACCATCGACCTGCCGGTAGGCTGCCCCTTCCAGACCCGCTGCCCCCGGTGCCAGGACGATTGCAAACTGAAACCCATTGAGCCGGTAGATGTGGGCGGCGGCCATATGGTGGCCTGCCTGCATATGGAGGAGTAATCATATGTCGTTTACCTTTGACAGAGAAGCTTATAACCGCCGCATGGCCTGGTATACCGAGGCCCGGTTCGGCATGTTTCTCCACTGGGGCGTCTATTCCATTCCTGCCCGCCATGAGTGGGTGCGCAGTTATGAGAATATTCCCAACGAGGCCTACGAGCCGCTTATGGACGAGTTCAATCCCTCTCACTGTGATATGCGCCAGTGGATGGAGGCGGCCCGGGATGCAGGCATGAAATATGTGATCCTGACCGCCAAGCACCACGACGGTTTCTGTCTCTATGACAGCGCCTATACGGACTTCAAATCGACCAACAGCCCGGCAAAACGGGATTTTGTGCGGGAGTTTCTGGAGGCGGCCCGGGACTGCGGCCTCCGCGCCGGTCTTTACTTCTCTCTCATTGATTGGCGGCACCCGGATTTCCCCCACTATGGCGACCGTTACCATCCCATGCGGGACAACCCGGAGGAATCCAACGAGAATCGGAACTTTGACCGCTATCTGGAGTATCTGCACAACCAGGTTCGGGAGCTGTGCACCAACTACGGAAAGCTGGATTTGCTGTGGTTTGACTTCTCCTACGACAATCTCCGCGGAGAGGCTTGGAAGGCTACGGAGCTGATGAAGATGGTTCGCTCTCTCCAGCCGGACGTCATCATTGACAATCGCCTGGAGGTCAGCGGCGAGGGCTTCGGCTCCCTGGCGGCCTGCAAGCCCACCCCGTATCACGGAGACTTTGTCAGCCCCGAGCAGATTATCCCGCCCAACGGCTTGCAGGACGCCAACGGCGATCCGCTGATCTGGGAAAGCTGCGTGACCATGAATAACCACTGGGGCTACTGCGCCACGGACCATTTTTACAAGCCCGCCTCCATGCTCATCAAAAAGCTGGTGGAGTGCGTATCCAAGGGCGGCAATCTGCTGCTGAACATCGGCCCCGACGCCACCGGACGGTTCCCAAAGGAATCTCTGGCCATTCTCAAGGAGATCGGCGTCTGGATGCAGTACAATGGCAAAAGTATCTACGGCTGCGGCATGTCCGGCCTGGACAAGCCGGATTTTGGACGGTTCACCCGCCGGGGCGATACGCTATACGTCCATGTTTTTGAGAATACCATCGGCCCGCTGCCGCTGTTTGGGATTCCCAAGTCGCAAATTGCATCTATTCGCCGTCTGGCCGACGGCAGCGAGGTCCAGCTGTCCACCAGCTGGGTCCACAGCGACTACCCGGAATTGGCCTTTGCCAATCTAGGCGAAGACCCGGTATTGCCGGACCCCATCGATACGGTCCTGGAAATTCAGCTGCGTCCGGAGCGCTGAACAACGAGCCAATATATAAGATAGACAGACGCAAATACAAGAGGGCCCGTCCGCCCGGTCTACGGACCGGGTGGGCGGGCCTCCTGATTCTATTTTCATTGATTTTAACGGAGGTTCATCATGCTGAAATTGTGGAACCAAGAGGCGGTTGATTGGCGACTGGCTCTGCGGACGGAGATGGAAGGTGCCGGTTCCCGGCTGTCCGTCGAGGCCGACGGCAAAACGGCCACACTGTGGGTTGGTCTGGGCGACGCGGAGACGGTGACGGCGGAGACCGTTCGCCGGGCTGCGGCCAAGGGCATCAAGACCCTCAAGGGCCTGGGCGCCAAAACGGTGGTGCTGGACCCCGCTGCGGCGCAGACGCTGCTGCATCAGGAAGGGATCGATGCCATGGCCCAGGGTGCGGCGCTGGCCCTTTACCGGCCCCGGTCCTGGAAGACGGAGGAGCAGACGGATATGACCCTGTACATGGAGTCTGCTTTGCCGTCGGAGGAGAGCAACAGCCTGACCGAAGCCATCTGCCTAGCCAGAGATTTGGTCAACTGCCCGGCCAACCATCTGGTTCCCGCCGACCTGGCACGGACGATGACGGAGACGGCCCGGACCTATGGGGTCGAGACGGAAATTATTTCCGCTGAGCAGGCCCGTGCTCTGGGCATGGAGGCATTTCTGACCGTGGGCGACAGTGCCGGTCATGCTCCGTGCCTGATTGTGCTGCGTTATCGCGGCGGCGCGCCGGACCAGGCGCCCATTGGTCTGGTGGGTAAAGGCGTTACCTGTGATACCGGCGGATATTGCCTGAAACCGGCCAGCTCCATGAAGGGCATCAAGGGCGATATGGCCGGTGCAGCTGCCGTGTTTGGCGCGCTGCTGGCCTTGGCTCGGAACAAAGTGCCCGTCAATGCCACGGTGGTGATTCCGTCGGTGGAAAACCGCATCGCCCCGGACAGCTTTATCCCCGGCGATGTCATCGGCTCCATGTCCGGCAAAACCATCGAGATAGGCAACACCGACGCCGAGGGACGGCTGATTCTGGCGGACGCCATCACCTATGCCCTGCGCAAGGAAGGCGTTGGCCGCGTGCTGGATATTGCGACGCTGACCGGCGCGGTGGTTGGTATGTTCGGCTTCACCACGGCGGGCTTCCTGTGCAACGACGAAGCCTACTGCACCGATTTCATGGAAGCCGCCGCCGTCAGCGGCGAGCAGTATTGGCGGCTCCCGGCCTTTGACGAGTACCGCAAGATGATTGAAAGCCCTGTGGCTGATGTGTCCAACGTCTCCAATGACGGTTGCGGCACCATCACTGCCGGACTGTTCCTGGAGGCCTTTACGGAGTCCCATCCCTGGCTCCATATCGACATTGCCGGTACAGCCTGGGTGGATTCGCCCAAGTGGGAGTACCAGACCAACGGCGCCACCGGTGCGGCGGTGACCACGCTGTATCATCTGTGCAAGGCTATGGCCAAGGAGGCATAAACTGTGGAAACCTGGAGCCAACTTTTGGAGACGCTTGGCGGCGAACAGCGCCGGGCCATGGAATTTCTCTACACCCATTTGCCTCAGAGCGACCTGGACACCTATCCGGCTGCGCTGTTTTTGCAGTTTGCAGACCATGCCCTGACCATGCGCCGGACGCTGCCCTGGTGTGCGGAACTGCCGGAGGAGCTGTTTGACCACTACGTTCTGTTTCCCAGAGTCAACGATGAGGATTTGTCCTTTCACCGGCAGCACTTTTCTGAAGCCCTGCTGAACCGGGTACATGCCATGGACACCATGGAGGAGCGGATTCTGGAGGTCAATCGCTGGTGCCATGAAAACGCATCCTATCAAAGTCAGGATGACCGGACGGCGTCGCCTTGGACTGTCTATGCCAACGGCAGCGGCCGCTGCGGCGAGGAGTCGGCCTTTCTGGTGGCGGCGCTGCGCAGCATCGGCATTGCGGCCCGTCAGGTTTATTCGCCCCGCTGGGCCCACTGTGACGATAACCATGCCTGGGTGGAAGCGCTGTGCGACGGCCAGTGGCGGTTCTTGGGCGCCTGTGAGCCGGAGCCCATTTTGGATCGGGGCTGGTTCAACACGGCGGCGTCCCGGGCCATTCTGGTACACTCGCGGATTTTCGGAACCGGAAACCATCTGCTCCACGGCACACCCATTAGCCGGGTGGATGGGATTTCCTGGTTCAACCAGACCGAACGCTATGCCAAAACTGCGCCGTTACAGCTCCATGTGACGCGGGATGGCCAGCCGGCCGCCGGCGCTCGTCTCGAACTTCAGGTGCTCAATGAGGCCACCTACTATACCATTGCCACCTTGACCGCCGATTGCTATGGCTATGCAGAAATCCGGCTGGGCCTGGGCGATCTCCATGTACTGGCCACACAGGACGGCCTTTGGGCAGAAGCCGATCGGGCAGGGGACCGGGTGGAACTGGCGCTGGCGCCGCTTCAGGAGCGGGAAACTGACTGGGTGACCATGGATGTGCTGGCGCCCCAGGATGCGGTTTTGCGCGATGTGTCTTTGGATGAAGCAGGGAAGGCGCGGAGAACGGCGGAGCTTCAGCGGGGAGCTGCCTTGCGGGAGGCCCGCATGGCGCAGTTCTATACGCCGCGTCCCGAGGACGGTCCCCGGGAAACCCTGTACCGGACGGCCCGCAGCAATGCGGAGGCGCTCCGTACCTTCTTGGAACGGGATGACAACCCCCTGCGGCAGGCCATGGTGGAAACGCTGACGGACAAGGATTTGCGGGACGTAAATCCGGCGGTACTGGAGGAGCATTTGCTCCATGTGGCGGCCAATGACGGCCTGCCTGCGGAGGTGTACCAATCCTTTGTGCTCAGCCCCCGGATTGAGTTGGAGCCGCTGACCGCCTGGCGCGGTCCTCTGGCACAGGCGCTGTGCCCGGAGGAGCAGGCTGTATACCGGAAAAATCCGGCAGCGTTGTGGACGGAGCTGGAACGCCGTATTACCACCCGTGATTTGGGCCTCGTCTATACGGGAGAACGGACGGGTCTGGTATGGACTCCCATGGCTGCCTGGACGGCAGGCCGCTGCGATTGCCGCAGCCTTCGGATTCTCTTTGTGGCTATCCTGCGCAGTCTGGGTGTGGCGGCCCGGCTGGGACAACTGGACGGTATGCCGGAGTATTGGCAGAACGGCTGCTTCCATCCGGTCAAACCCAGAGCCACCGCCACACTAACGCTGACCCATGCGCCGGAGGCGGAGCCGCTGTATCGTCAGAACTGGACCCTGGCTGTCCGCACGGCTACAGGGTGGAACACTCTGTCTTTGACGGATCAGGACTGGCAGCAGGGGCAGCGGACCTTGACGGTGCCTGCCGGACAGTATCGGCTTCTGACATCGGTGCGGCTGCCCAACGGCAACCAGTTTGCGGCCGGAAAGGAGTTTTCGCTCCGGGCCGGGACGGAACGGACGGAGTCGTTGCTGCTGCGGAGCTTCCGGTTGGAGGACTTGCTGCGCCGACAGGATATGCCGGTGCTTCCCGCCGTTACTTTGGACGGCACGCCGGTACCGGATGTCAGCCGCATCAATGGCCGTCCCACGCTGCTGTGCTGGATGGAGGAGGGCAATGAGCCCACGGAGCATGTCCTCAACGAACTGATGGCCGGACAGGAGGCCCTCCAGCAGCTGGCGGCCAATGTGGTATTTCTGGTCCGGGGCAGGGACAGCCTGAATCAGCGTACCTTGGCCCAGGTGTTGCAGCGCTGGCCGGACATTCAGGTTCTGCTGGATGACTGGGCATTTGACCTGGAGACGGTGGCGCGTCATCTGGCCTGTGACCCGGAACGTCCCCCGCTGGCTGTGGTATGCAATGGCGATGGCGTGGCGGTCTATGGAATCAGCGGCTACCATGTGGGCTCCGTGGAGCTGATGACGCGGATTATCGCGCAGCTTTGCGCCGAGGCCTGATCAGAAAACAAGAAGAGAAAGAAAAGAAAGTCGATTAGGTACAGAAATCGATACAATACAGATACAGAGAGGGCGTTGCAGAATGGAGTTCCGCAACGCCCTCTGTTTGTGCAGTGGGGGATTATGAAGGATTATTCCACATCCTGAAGTGCAGCACAGTCTTCTTCGCCGGTACGGACCTTGACAACACGTTCCACGCCGTAGACAAAAATTTTGCCATCGCCGATGTGACCGGTATACAGAACGTTCTTGGCCGTATCAATGACTTTCTGGACCGGAATCTTACAGACAACCACTTCCACCTGAGCCTTCGGCAGCAGGGTGGCGTCCAGCTCAATGCCGCGATATTTCTTACCGGTGCCTTTCTGGATGCCCATACCCATGACCTGTGTGACCGTCATGCCGGTAACGCCCAGATTGTTGAGGGCGTCTTTCAGGGGTTCCAGCTTATCCAGCTTGGCAATGATCACAATTTTGTGCATGGAAAAGGCGGGGGTTGCACTTCCCATGACAGGAACGGCGGCAGCCACCTGAGCCGGAGAGGCATGGTCCAGACGGTCTTCGCCCAGGTCGGTGTTTTCATTGACGCTGAGGGCGGCATAGGTGGGGTCGTTGACGACAAAACCGGCATAGGCACTGGCCAGTCCGTGCTCATGGATATCGAGACCATCGATTTCCACGTTGGCCGGAACCCGCAGACCCACCAACTTGTCAATTACCTTGAATACAATAAACATGACGACCAGAACATAGAGTCCGACGGCCACAATGCCCAGTGCCTGGACACCCAGGATGGAGAACCCACCGCCGTAAAACAGACCCCGTCCAAAGCTGCCGGAGTTGGCAAACAGTCCAACCGCCAGGGTACCCCAGGCGCCGTTGAGGCAATGGACGGAGACAGCGCCTACCGGGTCGTCAATTTTGGCAACTTTATCAAAAAATTCCACACCAAACACACAGAGCGCACCGGCCACAATGCCGATGATGGCGGCGCCCACAGGGGTGACCACGTCGCAACCGGCGGTGATGGCCACCAGACCTGCCAAAGCGGCGTTGAAGGTGATGGAAACATCGGGCTTTTTATACCGGACCCAGCTGATGATCAGGGCGGTTATCGTAGCCAGGGCGGCAGCCAGATTGGTATTGAAGCAAATGAGGCCGGCGGAGATCATGGTGCTGTCGCCCGTCATGGAGATGGTGGAACCGCCGTTAAAACCAAACCAGCAGAACCAGAGGATGAAAACGCCAAGCGCCATGGAGCTCAGGTTGTGCCCCAGAATGGCCCGCGGCTTTCCGTCTCTTCCGTACTTGCCGATACGGGGTCCCAGCAGGGCAGCGCCCAGAACGGCGGTGACGCCGCCTACATAGTGAACCGCGGTGGAACCGGCAAAATCATGGAAGCCCAGGTCGGCCAGCCAGCCGCCGCCCCAAATCCAGTGACCGCTGATTGGGTACACAATGAGACTGATGGCTGCGGAGTAGAGACAGTACGCTGAAAAATTGGTGCGTTCTGCCATGGAACCGGAGACGATGGTGGCAGCCGTAGCGCAAAACACCGTTTGAAATATGGCAAAAACCCACAGAGGTAAGCCGTTGCCCAGGAAAGAATAGTCGCCCCGAATCAACGGGTCAAAGCCGCCCACCAGGGGACCGGTGCCGAAGAACATGAGACCAAAGCCGACCAGCCAAAAACAAGGCGTGCCGATGCAGAAGTCCATCATATTTTTCATCAGGATATTACCCGTATTTTTGGCGCGGGTCAAGCCGCTTTCACAAAGGGCGAAACCGGCCTGCATGAAGAAAACCAGAAATGCAGCGATTAAGGTCCAGATGACATCGGATGATTGATACATAGCACTTCCTCCTCAATCTCTCCCAATTTGTTGAGAGTTTTTACTTTGTTTCTGAACGGATCAAATTGCAATTCTTTCGGTTCATTGAAGTAATGTCAAAATTATATCGAGAAATTGTTGAAAGTCAACCGGAAATTGAGAGGTTTTAATAACTTTGTAGGAGTGATCGTACATAGCGATTTAATCGAATGAATTTCTGGTGGTTTTACGGAAAAATGAGCCAGTCTGTTTGTGAGCCACAAAAAATTTTTGTCAGTTCCCATGGCAGCGTATGCGGAAGCGATCAAGACCCTATGTGGAGCAAACGCTGCTCCAAAGACTGTCTGGGCGCTATGGGGTCCTGGACTGAGATCAAAATGTGTCGAATTGCAAAAGCAGTTGAGGACACCCAGATCGCCTGGAGAAACCCAAAATGGTCATCAACGGTCTGCTCCGTCGGGTAGCGGCATATGGGGATTGTGAGCTGCACAGGGAGTTCAACATTGACTTTGCACAGTTCAGCCCAAGAATGGACGTTGCAGCAATTGCCGTATAGAAGAAAAAACCCGCTTCCTTACGGAAACGAGTTTTTTACAGTACTCTTTTGAGTTGGTGGAGATAAGCGGGATCGAACCGCTGACCTCTTGAATGCCATGGTTCTTGTCTGAATTTTTCCGTATTTTCTATCATACATAATAGACGTATTATCAAAATTTTCTTGAATAACCAGAATATTTTATGATATAGAGTTTATATGCTGACAATCTGATTCTGGTATGAATTCTGGTACAAACCCCCGCCCAGCACCGTGCTTGCCGGTGCTGGGCGGGGGTTTGTATTTTCTGGAAAATAATAACGGAAAGGGATGAAAGATAGAAGATAGCTGGTCTACACAAAAGGTTATTATTTTGATTCAGGAAATAAACGTATGATTTGGGGAATCAAATTTATAGAAAGGAAAATGCTGCTGTGATATACTGTTTCAAAGGCGGTGACACGATGAACGCAGAGGATACCATGCCACACAAAGATATTTTAGATCGCTTGATCACACAGATATTAAAAGAAGAGGTAATCTCTCCCGAGGAATGGGAGTGCAGAATGGACGAACTATCAGAGGAGCCCGATGTTGTTCCTACCAAATCAGAAATTGAGACTGCCGAAGCAGCATGGATGGCGTTCCAGGCCCACTTAAATCGTTTGGGGCTACCGGCAGATCATCGTTTTCAACTATGTAAAACGTTATACACAAAGGCCCTGACAGAACCTACTATAGAATTGACACAGCTATATTGCAACATTGTCTGCAACAGCAGTGTTCTTTTGGACAGCAAATGTAATGTGGAGCAAATGGCTGCTTGCTGGCATTCTCAATGCAAGCAAACAGATGCTCTGTATCAGTATTTGATGCAGAGGAAGCAAACGTCGATCTGTTTTCAGCAAATCTTAAGGAACCGCTGATTAAATGTAGCATTACAGCTTATAAAGGGCGGCAATCGTGCCAAATTGTGCAAGATAAACTCAAAATTCAGTCATTTCTACTGTTTTTTGCGTCCTTTTTCTGCAAAAGGGCGCAAAAAGCCTATGCTGGCGGCAAAGTGCCGCCGGCTCTAACCAGCATATACAAATTCGCACTGGCAAACAGCACATACAGGCGGTTGAGGTTTTTGCTCAGCCCTCGATAGACTGTTTTCCGGAAACCAAAGATATTTTTTACGATGCGGTACGGATGCTCTACTTTACAGCGCACAGAGGATTTCTGGTGCTCAATATGGCGTTCCCAATCGACAGTATTGCCTGAAACTCTGGGCAGCCTGCCCGGTCTGCGGTTGATACGGTACTGGATAGAAGAAAATTGCGCGTTGTTTTGGATCTCTTCCCGTTTTTCGATACCAAGGTAAGCACTGTCTCCATAGACTACCTCGTCGTCCTCTCGCAGCAGCTTTGCTGCCACGGCGATATCATGGACATTGGCTGCCGTTACCTCCACCGTGTGGACAAATCCGCTGCCTGTATCTACGCCCGTATGGCATTTCATGCCGAAATACCATTGGTTGCCCTTTTTTGCCTGATGCATCTCCAGGTCACGCTCTTTTTTCGCGTTCTTTGTAGAGCTGGGAGCGCTGATGAGCGTGGCGTTCACGGTACTTCCCGCCCCGCATCATCCGCCCGGCGCGATCCAGGCAGCGGTTAATCGCGTCAAAGAACCGCTTCCCCAGTCCATGCTCCTCCAGCAGGTGGCGGAACTGCAGCAGCGTTGTGGCGTCCGGCACATCCATTTCCCAAAAGTTGATTCCCATGAATTTCCGCATCGCATAGCTGTCGTAGATGGCGTCCTCAACCCCCTTATCTGACAGGGTAAACCAGCACTGCAGCAGGTACATCCGCAGCATTATCTCGATCTCAATGGGTGGACGGCCTCGCTTTCCAGATGGATAGTAGGGCACAATTAGCGACACCCATTCCTTCCACGGGATGATCTCCTCCATGATTTCCAGAAATTCCTCACGCCGCGTCTTTTTCTTCCGCTGGCTGTATTCGTAATCACTGAAACTTTGCTGCTTCATTTCTGTACACCGCCTTTTTTCTTCTGCCACTATGATATCATTTCTTTTGTGTCTTTGCATTCAATCAGTGGTTCCCTAAGAAAACCATTGCAGATATGAAAGCCAAAATCGAATCGCTGGTGGCAGAGCTTGCTGCGATCAAGGATGAGCTGGCACAATATAAGTCCGTGCGTGGTCAGCTTCGCACAGCGGATCTGGAGCAAGAGAATAATCGGCTTCGTAAAAGGCTTCGCACCTATGAGGATGTGATTTCACGGAATGATCTGTGGTCATATTTCGGCAGATATCGAGGAAAAGCACGCACAAAAGACGAAGTACGCTAATTCTCATGTAGAGACGTAAAATATGGAGATTTTCCAATGGGAGCGTTCAAATCATGCAGCGCAGTGTATCGTTTGGACGCTTCCCGTAAAAAATGGGTTGATTGTGAACGACGATCTAGAGAAATATCTGAAAGTCGTGATTGACTGTAAACTGCTGGATAGTTGTATTCATTGCCGTTTGCGGGAGTACTATATTTCTGTGGGTGATACTTTTTATCATTAAAGAAGCAGGATAACTAAAAAGCCATCTCGATGTTAGGGAAGAGCAAAGTAACAATTTGAAAATTTGACTGACCAGATTCAAAGGTTCCAATAGGGGTTAAATTATGGATTATTTAAATGTCAAGAACTTGATTTTAAGATGATTTCATGATATACTATAAAAGTAATTTTAGATATTTCCCGAAAAGGGTCAATATAAAGCAAAACTTTATGCTGGAGGTAATATTTATGAGTGCAAACGAAATGGATTACAATGAACTGTATGGAAACATTAATGCTTCCATGGAAGGCGTAACAATGGCAAAGTGTAATTGCACAGCATGCAATTCATGTGCTTGCGGTCGTTGTGAAAGATGTATTAGCCAGTGTACTGGTTGTAGAAGCGGTTTTCTTGCCGATGAACTCGAATGGGAGGTTGCTTAATGATTAGATTCTCTCGTTTTGCGCATACATTTGAATTAGGCGAGGCGGTTACACTTTATCATTCATTGCGAATGAAGCCTGTGTACTTGTCGAGAGATTCTTTTGAGGACTTGCAGGCATGGCTTGCAGGTCCTTTTTGTATAGATTTTGACTCCGCTCCTGATGCAATTAAAGAAGAAGTATTGCAGCTAAAAAAATGGAAAATTCTTACTTCGAGAGAAGATGAAGACGAAAAAGTATTAGAGTTTATTAAATCAAGAATCCCTACTCCTGCCATCAGTGTTTGCTATATGATACTTAGTGAACAATGCAATCTGGCTTGTAAGTATTGTTTTCTTGGAAATAATGATACTGATAAACGTAGCCATTTCAATCTACAGAATATGTCGATTGAAACTGCAGAAAAAGCAGTTGATTTCTTTTTAAAACAATTAAAAACATCTGGTTTAGATTTTGAAAAAGAAAAACCAGTCGTTATTTTTTATGGTGGTGAACCGCTGGTAAACTATCCAACATTGGTATATATTGCGGAAAAACTACTTTCTCTAAAAGAATCTGAAAAGTGCCTGAAAAATTTAGAAATGTCAATGGTTACCAACGGACTCCTGTTAGATGATGACCGTATTAAAAAGCTGAAAGAACTTGGTATTGGTGTTGCAATATCTGTAGATGGTTTTACTGAAGAAGAAAACAGGATGCGCATTGATCGAAGTGGAAAGGTAGTGTTTGGAAAAATCCTTGAAAAGATTGAGCGTTGCCAAGAACTTGGACTTAATATCTCTCTTTCGGTAACACTGAGTGAAGAAACAATCAAAAATAAAGAGAATATATTAAAATTGGTCAATGCGTATAACATTCATTCTTTTGGCTTTAATATTATGATGTCTAGTGATACGTTTATTGTACCCGATTCTTATAATGAAGAGGCTGCTCAATTTATTATTGATGAGTTTGTTGAGTTGAGAAAACTTGGTATTTATGAAGATCGAATGATGAGAAAGCTGGATTCTTTCGCAAAAGCTCAGGTATATTATTCAGATTGCGCTGCAACTTGCGGAGGACAGATTGTCATTGCACCCAATGGTCAGGTTGGAATCTGTCATGGGTGTTTGTACGATAAAAAGTATTTTGTCACAGATATTGATGATCAAGCGTTTGACTGTAAAACAAATGACAGTTATATTGAGTGGTCACAGTTGACTCCGGTGAATCACGAAGAATGTCTTGATTGTCCCGCACTTGGAATATGCGGTGGTGGTTGTCCATTAAATGCTATGTACTTGAAACCGGGCAACACTATCCACTCAATCGACACACGATTCTGTTCCCACGCAAAAAAAACATTGGATTTCTTGATAAGAGATCTATATCGTGTTGTGCAGAAAAGGACTGTTTTGGATGCAAAATAATATTATTGTAAAAGGTATAAGAACGAACAATCTAAAAAACATTGATATAGAAATATTCAAGGACGAAATTAATCTGATCCTTGGACCTTCGGGTAGTGGCAAATCCACGCTTGCGTATGAAACGATTGCACAAATAGGACAGCATGAATATTTGTCGATGTTTGCAGATGATGTTTTCGAACCAACATATAAGGTTCAATCTTTTTGCAATATGTTACCCGCAGTCCCTATAAAGCAATCAAATAATAATAATAACCTTCGTTCGACCATTGGTACCTACTTCGGGATGAACAGAAAGATAATCCTTCTGTTTTCAGCAATCTTGAACATTAATGAAGATTTTTTTTCGTTAGTTAAAGAAGAAAACCTATGTGAAAAATGCCACGGTTTAGGTTTTGTAACCCAATTAGATGTTAACAAAATTATCGCACCACATACAGCAATTAAAGATGTTCCGTTCCGATGCTGGAATCGCTATAAGGATTTTTTTTCTCGAATCCTTATTGAATATTGCGAAGATCTAGGAATTGATACTAACTCGACTTTTTACAGCTTGTCATCTGAACAACAACACAAGCTTCTCCATGGAGTCAGCGAAAGAAAGTATACGATAAAATATAAAAAGGTCGGACAAACCTCTAGCAGAACTACAAAATTTTATGGTGTTCTATCTGGCCATGATATGCTACCAGGATGTTCCATTAGCAAAGCATTTTACTCTAATGTGGAATGTGACTGTTGTCATGGAAGAAAATATAATGCTGACCATTTGAATTCAAAAGTATTTGGATTATCAATTGGAGAATTTCTTACGATGGAATTCGACAAATTGCTACCGACAGTTGAGAAAATGGTAAGAAGTATTTTGGATGTTCAATTGAAATTTGTATTAATCGAGTTATATAGTTTTGTTAAGAAGACGGTTGAACTAAAATTAGGACACTTGTCTTTCAACAGAAGTATTCCGACGTTATCTGGAGGAGAATTTCAACGATTGAAGTTAGTACAGGTGTTTAATACCCAACTTTCAAATCTGTTGCTTGTATTAGATGAACCACTAGCTGGTCTATCTGTAAACGAAAAACCGATTATCAAACAAAATATAATTAATTTAGCCGAGCAGAACACAGTCCTTCTTGTAGATCACAGTACAGAATTCTGCGCTTCTGCTAAGCAGATTATTTGTCTCGGTCCAACTGGAGGAACTCAAGGGGGCTACATTATTGATGTCGATCAATACCTCCTTAAGCAATCTATGCCAAATCTGTTTTCAGCGCCTGATTGTGATAAGGTGATAGATGTTCGTGCTTGTAACTCAATTTATCAATATAAAGGTGTGGATGTAAAGATTGCTCTAGAACGTATGAATCTCGTTACTGGTGATTCTGGTATTGGAAAGACAACAATATTGCGTGAATATTTTCCTCAGATATTTGATAGCTATATATATATTAGTCAAAAACAAATTATGGGTAATAAAAACTCGTGTGTAGCTACAGCATTAAATGTTGCCACACGAATATCGGCTTTGTATGGAGACAGATTTCATAAGGATAAAAAAGAGTTTTCAAATTTAACAGGCAATAAAGGGTGTTGTCAGAATTGTGGTGGTGCAGGATATTTCGAGTACGGGGTATCTGGAGGCACGACAGTAAAGGTTGAGTGCAATAAATGCCACGGGACAGGTTTTTCTGATAATTTGATGCAATATAAAATTGATGGGAAGAGTATTTTTGATGTATGGATGATGACCATTGATGAAGCCATGGCGTTTTACGATGGAAAAGACAAAAAACTTTTCGATACACTTGCGGTGGCTAGTTCCGTAATGCTCGGGCATTTAAGGCTTGGCCAAACAACAAGTTCACTGTCAGGCGGAGAAAATATCCGAATTAAATTGATTAAACAAGCATATTCGACTGCAAAGATGATTGGCATTGACGAGCCATTTAAAGGACTTAATGTTACGGAACGAAATGCAATAGCAATCTATCTCGATAAATTGCGTCAGAAAGGAAAAACGATAATAGTAATTGATCATACCGAAGGAATAGAGCAGTTCTTTTCATTTCGATTAGTAATTCAAAATGAAAATGGGATGATTACTGGAAAACATCTTTGATCCAATGTGATAATGAATGGAACCTATAAATCATAGACACTTTCCCAAGTAGACTCGGGGCTCTAAAACCCAGAGGGGCATCCATTGGATGGCCCTCCGTGTACATGTGCGTTATCGGGGGATTTCATACCGCTGACGGTGTTTCTTTTTCTCCTGCGGAGGATGCAGCCGCTGCCGCATCCTCTGTTCAATTTTCAACTGATTTTCCATCTCTGGCACCTGTTCCAGAATTTTTTGCGCTGTTTTCTGCTGTTGCCGCAGTGTGGTCAACATCCGGGTCAGTTCTGTCCGCTGCTCCTTCAGAATTTCCATCCGTTCGCCGGGATTGCTGCGGCGCATCCGATTGTAAAGTTCCTTCCGTTGCCATTCCTTTTCCTCAATCCGAAACGTAATGGAAAACAAAAAATTCTCCACATCTTCCTGTGTATGCAGCTGTTCCCGGTGAATCAGTTCCATCTGCCGGGAATATTGCTGGAGGTTTCTGACCTCCTGCCGCATGGCCGGAGAGAGGGGTGTCGTGCGCCGCTGTTTGGGAAACAGACCGAGAAAGTAGCAATAATGCAGGTACAGCGCCAGAAATCCGGTGATTTTTTTCGTGTGTTTCGCTGATCCCAGTAATGTCATTGTGCGCGGCTTCTGCATCTGCTGTTTCTGCCGGGCGCGGTATTGGCTCCACTGTGCATCCTTTTCCCAGGGCTCCAGCACCGCGATTCGCTCCCGAATCCGATGCGGGTCGTATTCTTCCCCAAGGCGGAACATCCGCACGGCTTTTTTGGCTCCGACAGCCCGGATGGTGGGATATTTCCGATTTTGATACTGGATATGATAGCCTTTACTCTCCATGAGCGTACAGAAGTGAAACCAGTCATAGGCCATGGGAATTACCTGGTCGATGGTCTCCCGCATGAGATTGAAGACAGTTGGCTCTCCGCGCTTTTCTGCAAAATAGATGTTCCGCGGTGTTTTGCCCTTGGGATGCTCAATCACCGTCAGATTGTGTTCCCGGCACAGTGCATCGGAGATCTCCCGCATCCGGTAAAATGCCCGTTTGTCGCAGTTGAACTTCTGGCCGTCCTTGTAGCTGACCGAGTTGATGACTAGGTGATTATGGTAAGTACCGGTATTGAAATGGGTGGCGATCAGCACCTGGAACCGGTCACCCCACATCCGTCTGGCCAACTCTACGCCCAACTGGTGGCACAATTCCGGGGATACTTCACCGGTTTTGAAGCTCTGAACACAGTGGTAGGCCAGGTTGCCGCTGGTCTTGTTGAAGTGCCGCTTGACGTACTGCATATCCTCACAGGCATGGTCACGACGGCAATGGAGGGTTGTAACATACATGGTTTTCTCCGGGCCGCTGGTGACCTTGTCGCAGTTCTGTGCATAGTGGAGTACCTGCTGCATATCGGAGAACTCGGTTTTCTCTGCGTTCTCCGCATAGCCCACCACCCGGCTGAGACTATCCTTGATGGCCCAGATCTTCGTGATGCCCACGGGCCACACCTTCTTCCAGATCGTCAAATAGCTCTGCTGGGTTTGGCTGGGTCAAGTCCTCACCAATACCCACCCGACGTAGGTAGGCCGACAGACCAATACCGGCCTGTTTAGCCTGGGCCTCCATTCTCCGTTTCTCCTGTTCCGTCACACGAATATGAATGTCGCAGGTTCGGTTATCCAAAGGTTCCTCCTTCCTCCGGGGTCATAGGGGCGGGAGCCCCTTTCGGCTCCGCCGCCCAGGCTTTGTGGCTACAAAGCCTATGCTCGCTACACTCCAGGACACCCCTTTATGGGGCGCCCTGGTTTTCCGGTTGTTCTAATGGGAACTCCCTGCAAGAAATGCAATAAATGCAGTAAATTCCTCAGGTCAGTGGATTGACAATAATCCGCACATCTGCTGGCCGTCCGGCAGATTGACGCTCCGGTTCCTCCAGCCGCAGATAGCCATGTTCCTCCAACAGCTCCAGCGTGGGGAACAGGTCTTCTGTTTTCTTAAAGAACTTTCCCCGGCACATCTGAAACAGTTCTGACCGCTTGATTTGGCGGATGCTTTTCTTTTTCAGCTTGGCCAGCACAAAGCGGCCTTTCTGGATGCTCAAGTCAGTGCCCATTCTGGAGTAGGCATAAGTGGCATGTGCCAGAAAATATTGACCAATGGCAATGGCATGGGACATGGTTCCAGCAGAAATCTCCCGACTTTCTTCGCCCATCTCCGCACAGTGGAGCAGTCCAGCAATTCGCAACACGGCACCGATATACTTGCTGGCCCAGTCGGAAATGGCTTGTCCTTCGCCGGTCAGAAACCGCTCATGCTCCTCAAAATATACTGCCATCCGATCGGATGCCTGCTGGGACAGTACCAGGGTCTGTATTTCTGATGGGCAAAACGCCATCTGCTGCACAATCAGATTCTGATAAGCGGACTGTATCTCTGGCGGAATGGGTGGTGTACAAAATACACGGCTGCCGATGCGGGAGGGCGGGGAAGCGTACAGGAACCGGGCCAGCAGGCCGCGGCCGCTCATGGTGGTGTTGTCCATGATTTCCTCCAGCACACTGGGCTGAATGGATAAGATGGCAGACAACGCAGGGTGTTGGATACACTCCGCCTCCCGGCACATCCGATCCACATAAATGGGGTCACCACAGTGGCCTTTGAGCCAGATATCCATGTTGGTTTTATTGGAGTACCGTCCGGCCATAATATCAAAAATACCGCCCTCTGTGGAAATGACGGAGAACACACCGCCATTGGCTGCCATCAAGCTGGTGAGGGCTTCACTGGAGCAGTCATCGGCAAAGAAGCGTACCGGTTTCTGCTCCGATGTATCTTCCGGCTCTGGTTCTCTCTGCTGCTGGAGATACGCCTGTTCATACTCGTAAAGAAATCGCGTCATATCCCGCATGACACTGGATTTTCGCTCGCCAGGGGCGGCAATAACCACCGTATACAGACTGAGCGGTTCATAATATCCCGGTGTTCCCTCCACACGGTATTTACCCTGCAAACAGACAGCCTGTACTCCCAGACTGATGACCGCTGCCATATCCGGGGAAGTCTGGCTGTGCTCAGCCACAGCCTGGACATAATCGTGTATTACACCAGGCAGCGCATCCAGCGGAAAGGCCGGAAGATTACACCACTGCGGTGTCAAGGGTATGGGTGGTCGAAAGGCTGGTGTTTCTTTTTCGGACGGTTTGGAATATTTTGCATTTATTGCATTTCTTGCAGCGTACTCCGCAGACCGGTTGTCAAAGAGGGAATTTCTGAGTATACTATCTATGTCTTTTTGATTCGGCTGCCCCACATCTGCGCCAACAGATGGAATCGGGGCAGTCGTTTTTTCATTGGGATCAGTCCACAATGCTGCTCCCTCCTGTGTGCTGCTCAATCCACTGAATCAGCTTGTCTTTGGGTACCAATTTCCGTTTTCCGATTTGCAGCGTGGGAAATTCCGCAGAATTGAGCAGCTGATAGGCACCAGCTCTGGAAATTCCCAGGGTAGATGCCAGCATATCTGCATTCAGAATATCCGGCAGATTGGCGTAGGCTTCCGTTTTCATGGTAAATTGCCTCCTCCTATAAAAAATTGTCCAAGTATTTTATACTTGACACAATCATTCTATGATGATATTATCAGACTGTCAAGTATATCGGATACGATTTGGCCGACATTTAGTATTTCATACCATACAAGGAGGCGCACTGTGAAATATCCAGTTTTTCCCTATACTCAACGAGAGGCTGAACGGGCAGGCATTTCCAATCGCGCAGAGCGGAACCGCAACTGTCTGTTTGCCCGCAGACTGGCACAGCTCCGGGCCGAAAAGAAATTATCCCAGCAGAAACTGGCCGATCTGCTGGAAGTCTCCAAATCCACCATCAGTCTCTATGAGACCGGCGATACGGTGCCGGATGCCAAGATGATTGTGCGGATGTGTGAGATTTTTGAAGTCAGTTGCGACTATTTTCTCTGTCAGTCCGATTACCGGGCCGCAGAGGAAAAAAAGCAGACTATTGAGGAGATTGGGCTGTCTGAGTTAACCGGTCAAAGGCTGAATGACCTGGACTTGTTTACCATGGAAGATGTCTATGAACATATCCAACTTCCGTTTTCTCCCAAAGGTACATTCAATCGTCTCTGTGAAGATGCACGATTTGTAGCCATGATGCGGCTTTTGACAGATAGCTACCAAATGCGGATTGCCGCTGCACGAAACGTGGAAAGAGAACCCTTGCAAATCACGAATATGGAAGTGATAGGATGCCGTCAGATTTTGGCTGCCCTTGGCGAAGTGGGCGTCCCCATGGATGATTTGGCCGAGGTGTATTTACAGCGGGCCAGTGAACTCTTTAAGGAGATTGCCAGAGCGTTCCCCACGGAAGACCCGGAAACAGGGGAGAAGTATCGGATTCAAGGCCAGGGCAACATGTTCAGCCCCCTGCTCCGTGGCAAATGGAAAGATTTCTCCTGTCCGGGAGAAACGTCCCCTCAAGCAGAATCCTCAGAGGAGCAAGCACTCTGATATTCTGATATAAAATCCATGTTAGGAGGAATTGGATGCCCAAAAAACGCTCCAATGGCGAAGGCGCATTGCGGAAACGCAAAAACGGCCTTTGGGAGTGTATGATGATGATCGGGTTTCAACCCAACGGAAAAAGAAAATACAAGAGCTTTTATGGAAAGACCCAGAAAGCAGTTTTGCAAAAAGTACAGGACTATAAACTGGCACTGGAGTCCGGCCTGGACTTGACCACAGAATTGACCTTTGGGCAGTGGTCGCAGACTTGGTATGAGGGCTATGCAGGACAGGTATCCCCCACCACCTATGAGGGCTATCGCTATACGTTGAAAATTCTCAATGCCACTTTCGGGAAAAAGCTGCTCAAACAGATCAAGGTTGCCGATGTGGAAACCTTTCTGAGGGATCTGACCAAGGACGGCGCCCATCAATCGCTGGCGTCCAAATGCCGTGGCATGATGTTTCAGATCATGAAGAAGGCCCAGGCCAACGATTTGATTCTGAAAAATCCTGTGGAATTGGCAGACAAGTTGAAACAGGCCCCGATGCAAAACAAAAAGGACTCCTTCACAGCGGAAGAAGTCCAGGCATTATTTCAATATCTGCCACAGGATAAGGTTGGGAATAGCATTCGCTTGCTGCTTTTGACCGGTATGCGCAGCCAGGAACTGCTGGTGTTGGAAGCGATCCATATGGAGGCCGACGGTTCCTGTATTCATATTCGGCAGGCGCTCAAGCAGATCCGTGGCTCCGTGGCTATTGGCCCGCCTAAAAGTGCCAGCAGCATCCGGGATGTGCCAATTCCCAAAGCCTATCAAGCAATGGTGGCAGAGCTGAGAATGGAGTGCAGCCCGTATCTCTGGACGGGAAGAAGCGGTGACAAGCCCTGCAATCCCACCCATTTTCGGGACAAGTTTCAGACGGCTATTGCTGCGGTGCCTGGGGTGCGGAAGCTGACGCCCCACGCTTGCCGCCATACCTTTGTCAGCCAGCTCCAGGCCCAGGGAATTCCTATGGAGACCATCCAGAGCCTTGCCGGACACGCACAGATAGATATGACGGAACATTATCTCCATGTGCAGGATGGGGTCAAGGCTACAGCGGTGGAACGCATGGCAGACCTCATTTTGAACCGGCAAGCGGAGAAATGAAAATCGTGTATCCTACGTGCTGACAGTTCCAAATAGTCCATATAATCCCATCGTCTTTCTGGTACCGTTCTGGTACGGATTCTGGTATTTCTGTTCCTATAACAAAATATAGCAAAGATTTTCTGGGCAAAGATAGAAAAAACGTCCTGAAATCTTGCGATTTCAAGACGTTTTTGGTGGAGATAAGCGGGATCGAACCGCTGACCTCTTGAATGCCATTCAAGCGCTCTCCCAGCTGAGCTATACCCCCATATTCAACTATGCACGCCCTTAGTGCTTTGATAGTATACCTTGTTTTTTCAGATATGTCAACTCTTTTTTTCAAAAATTTTTACACAAGCCATGCGTTCCGTTTTGACGAGGAACGTGGTACAATGAGGACAACCAAAACAGAAGGGAGCGAACGGTATGAAACATTTGCTCAAAGGCGGCCTGGTGGTGGGCGGCAATGGCCCTGTCCGGGCCGATGTGCTCATCGACGGCGAACAGGTGGCCGCCGTGGGTTTGAATCTGGACAATCTGGCCCAGCAGATTACAGATGTCTCGGGAATGCTGCTGTTTCCCGGCTTTATCGACGGTCACACCCATTTTGATCTGGATGTGTGCAACACCACCACGGCCGACGATTTCTTTTCCGGCAGCCGCAGCGCTTTGCGGGGCGGCACCACCACCATTGTGGATTTCGCCTGCCCCAACAAAGGCGAGAGCCTGCGTCACGGTCTGGACCTGTGGCACCAGAAGGCCGACGGCAAAGCCGCCTGTGACTATGGCTTCCACATGACCATCGACGACTGGAACCCCGACATTCGCCGGGAACTGCCTGTGATGTTTGACGAGGGTATTTCCACGTTTAAAATGTATATGACCTATCCGGCTATGATGATTGGGGACCGGGATATGTTCAGTGCCATGGAGGCATTGCGGGACCTGGGCGGTCTGGCAGGCTATCACTGTGAAAACAGCGGCGTGATCGACGCCCTGATTGCACAATATCTGTCCACCGGTGACACCGGCCCCGGCGCCCACCCCCTGAGCCGCCCCGCCGCTGCCGAGGCCGAGGCCGTCTCCCGGCTCCTGCGGCTGGCGGAGATTGCTGAGACCCCTGTGATTATTGTCCATCTCAGCACCGCTGCCGCGCTGGAAGAGGTCCGCGCCGCCCGCCGCCGTGGGCAGACGGTGTTTGTGGAGACCTGCCCCCACTATCTGCTGCTCCAGGACGATGTCTACTTCCAGGAGGACTACAGCCAGGCGGCCCGCTACGTCTGTGCGCCCCCCATCCGGGAGATGGGCAATCAGGAAGCGCTGCTGTACGGTTTGGCCAACGGCGAAATTCAGACCATTGCCACGGACCATTGCAGCTTCACGTTGCAGCAGAAGGACGCCGGACGGGGCGACTTCACGAAGATTCCAGGCGGTCTGCCCGGTGTGGAAACCCGTGGACTGCTGGCCTATTCGCTGCTGGTGGGCGGTCATGTGCTGGACGTGGGCCAGCTGGCCCAGGTACTGGCGGAAAATCCCGCCAAGCTCTATGGCATGTGGCCCCGGAAAGGCGTTATCGCCCCCGGAAGCGACGCCGACATTGTGGTTTACGACCCCAAGGCCGACACGGTCATCACCGCCGAGGGCCAGGAATCCCGTGCCGGATACACGCCCTTTGAGGGATTCCAGACCTGCGGCAGTATCCGCAGTGTCTATCTACGCGGCTCCCTGGCTGTAGACAAGGGCGTGGTCCTGGCCGGCAGCCACGGCCAATACATCCACCGGAACCGACCCATACTGTAAAGGAGGAATTTTCATTATGGAACGACAACTGTTTCCCGTCTATGATCGGGCTTCGGAGATTCTCAACGCATTGCCCGGCGGCATCCTGCTGACCGCCGCCGCCAATGGCCGTACCAACACCATGACCATCGGTTGGGGCACGCTGGGCATGGAGTGGGGCATCCCCATTTTTACAGCCTTTGTCCGAAAGGGCCGCTTTACCAGAGAATTGCTGGACGTCAATCCGGAATTTACGATCAACGTTCCCGTCGGTGACTTTGATCGGAAGATCTTGGGCTTTTGCGGCACCAAGTCCGGCCGGGACGTGGATAAATTTCAGGAATTGGGCCTGACGGCGGTACCGGGCCTGGAGGTCTCCGTACCCGCCATTGCCCAGCTGCCCCTGACGCTGGAATGCCGCGTCATCTACCGGCGGGCCCAGAACCCCGACGCCATTCCGCCCCGGTTCCTGGAGAAATACTACCCCCAGGACGTGGGCTCCGACGCCACCGGCTCCAACCAGGATTTCCATATCGCCTATATGGGCGAGGTGGTCGCTTCCTATCTGTTGCAGCCGTAACGACTCACCGCATTCACAGCCCGCTGCGGTACGGCTCTGTTCTGCGGCGGGCTTATTGAGGGAAACGACAAGAATCAAACGTTGCGCACCGGTGGAAAAGCGGCAAATAGATTTACCAATTTGTGCAATTTGGTTCTAACGGGAACACGGGAGCAAATCGGATATAGGAAAGTGGGAGGGTGACAGCTATGAAGAAGTACCAAACGCTAAATACGATTTTAAACTGCATCATTGGCAGCTTTCTTGGTGTTTTTTTAGCAAGAAGTGTGTATACATATTGGGACTACACGACCCATCCTGACTTGTACGCTGTATCCTCTGCTCCTTGGTATACCACGATTCAAATTTTTGGAATCATTGTTGCTATCATTGTAGGAGTTGCCGTAGTATTGAAAATACTCATTAGAAAGAAGGCAAGCGGATAAAAGCACGCAGCCGGAAAACACAATCGATCAACAGTATGTAAACGGGCAGCCAATGATTCGGCTGCCCGTTTACATACAATGGCGCTTTGCCTATTCTGTTTCTGTAGGTGGAACTTCATTGTCCATGAGCACACGGGGGATAAACCGCTTGGCAAATCGGCCCTTGCCCCGGCTTTTGACAAAGAAAAATCCGATAACGGAAAAGACCACAGCGCCGATGAAGTTGACGAACAGATCCTTCATGGTGTCGTAAAGGCCCGGGTCCAGATAGCCACCCAGCCCCAGGGATTGCTGGGTACCGTCTTTGAATACGAGAATCGTGTCGGCAATATTTTTTACCATCACCACATGGTTGGAGTTAGTGGGGTCCAGGGACACGGAGGCCAGATACGTCTGAATGTGATCCTTTTGCATGTCGTAGCCTAGGAACATGTCCATGGACCATTCAAAAAACTCCCACAACACGCCTACGGTCATGGAAAAGCAGAAGGCCACCACCGCCATATAGAAGGGCGACAGTTTTACGGAGATGCGCTCGTGGCGGTTCAGCAGATCCACAAGACAGAATCCGATGGCCGCACACAAAAACCCGTTTATGGTGTGCAGCATGGTATCCCAGTGGGTGATATGGGTATAATAGGCCCGTATTTCCCCCAGAATTTCAGCGGCATAGATGAACAGCAGAATAATGACTTCCAGTGTATCGGGCAGATCGATGCGCAGCTGCCGTTCCAACAGCGCCGGCAGGGTGAACAAAACCAGCGTCAGGACGCAAAGAAAAACGTTCTCATAGTTGCCGTTGAGAAACTGGGCAATGAGGACGCCGATAACCGACAGTCGCAGAAAAATATACAGGGCAGTCATCCGCTTGCCATGGACTTGAGAACGGTGGCGTCGTCTGGGCAATCCAACCCCTCCTTAAAAAAATCTCGATACTTCTATCTTACACCATGTGTCAATGGCAATTTTCATTGCTTTTTGCGTCAGGCTTATGATATACTGATTGTTCAGAACTATCACGAAATTGATTTTAGAAAAGGAAACTCCATGACATTTCAAGACTTACAATTACTTCCTCAGCTCCTCCGGGCCGTAGACGATATGGGCTACGAAGCCCCTTCTCCCATCCAGGCCGCCGCCATTCCGCCGGTGCTGGCGGGCCGGGACCTCATCGGCTGCGCCCAGACAGGCACCGGTAAAACAGCGGCGTTTGCCATCCCCATTTTGCAGCGGCTCCAGAAAAAGGCCGACGGTTCCCATAAACCCATCCGGGCCCTGATTCTGACCCCCACGCGGGAGCTGGCCTTGCAGATTCAAGACAATTTTGAACGCTACAGCAAATATCTGCCCCTGCGCAGCACCGTGATTTTCGGTGGCGTGGGCCAGATGCCCCAGGTGGAAGCCATCCGCAAGGGTGTGGATGTGCTGGTGGCAACGCCGGGCCGTCTCAACGACCTGTGCAACCAGGGCCACATTGACCTGAAAAAGATTGAAACCTTCGTTCTGGACGAGGCCGACCGGATGCTGGACATGGGATTTATCCATGATGTCCGCAAGGTCATTGCCCGTCTGCCCCAGCGGCGGCAGACGCTGCTGTTCTCCGCCACCATGCCCAAGGAGATCGCGGACCTGTCCCAGCAGATTCTCCATAATCCGGTTCGGGTGGAGGTAACGCCCCAGTCCTCCACCGTGGACACCATTGAGCAGCAGCTTTACAAGGTGGACAAGTCCAAAAAGCGGGACCTGCTGCTGTGGCTGCTGGGAAAACGGCCGGAACAGACCATTCTCGTGTTCACCGCCACCAAACACGGCGCGGACCGGGTGGTGCGGGAACTGAACCGAAATAACGTACCGGCCATGGCCATCCACGGCAATAAGAGTCAGACCAACCGGGTCAAAGCGCTGGAGAGCTTCAAGGATGGGTCCATTCGTGTTCTTGTGGCTACGGATATCGCCGCCCGTGGCATCGATATCAGCGAGCTGCCCCTGGTCATCAACTTTGACTTACCCAATATCCCCGAAACGTATGTCCACCGCATTGGCCGCACCGGTCGTGCCGGTCACAGCGGTTTGGCCATCAGCTTCTGCAACTTCGATGAGCTGGCCTATTTAAAGGATATTGAAAAACTTACCAAAAAGACCGTACCCGTGGTGGAGGACCACCCGTTCCCCATGGAAATTTTTGAGCCTACCCCCAAGGTCCAGCGTGGCCCCCGTCCGTCCAAGCGGCAGCCCCAGGAGACCAGGGCCGCA
Organism: Candidatus Avoscillospira sp. LCP25S3_F1; assembly: GCF_052117125.1. Classification (NCBI taxonomy): domain Bacteria; kingdom Bacillati; phylum Bacillota; class Clostridia; order Eubacteriales; family Oscillospiraceae; genus Candidatus Avoscillospira; species Candidatus Avoscillospira sp. LCP25S3_F1. The sequence continues at coordinate 209,043 of NZ_JBQKJT010000003.1, forward strand.
GAACCCGCCGGAACGTCCGGCGAGCATGCGTCCCAGACGGTGAAACAGGGGAGCAGACGGAAAAAGAAGGCGGCGCAGCCGCCCAAGGCCGCCGAGCCGAAGCCGGAACAGAAGCCGATTCAGGTGCAGATGGAGCACAAGTCCCACCACAAACCGCTGCCGCCGGAGGAGCCGGCCCGGCCCAGCCGTCCGGGGAAAAAGCTGCGGTCCGGCGGTCCCGAGCTGCCGGGAAAAGTGGTGGCCTTTGCCGATGGACGCCACCGGCCCCGCCGCCGGGGCAATCGTGGCAGCGGCACAAAGCAGAGCACGGGCCAGTAAGTCCGAAAACTTCCCATGGAAAAGTGACGCCATCTGTGCTATACTAACGGCGTTGAGTAAAATTTCCCAAACAGGACGGTGAACACCATGGAATCCAAGGGCATCAAAATCGCGGCCAAGAATCAGAAAGCGTTCCACGATTATTTTGTAGAGGAGCGGTTCGAGGCGGGCATTGAGCTGTTCGGCACGGAGGTTAAGTCCATACGCCAGGGCACCCTGAACCTGAAGGATGCCTGGTGCAATATCAAGGACGGCGAAATCTGGCTCAAGCAGATGCACATCAGTCCCTATGAAAAGGGCAACATTTTCAATAAAGACCCCATGCGGCCCCGGCGGCTGCTGATGCACAAGCGGGAGATCAACCGGCTCTATGGTCAGATCAAACAGGACGGCTATTCGCTGATTCCCCTGTCTGTATACTTTAAAAACGCCCGTGTCAAGGTGGAGGTCGCGCTGTGTAAGGGCAAGAAGCTCTATGACAAGCGTGAGGACGCCGCCCGCAAGGATGCCAAGCGGCAGATGGACCGGGCCATGAAGGAAAGGAATCGATAAGTATGGCAAATCCCATTGCAACCATTGAAATGGAGAACGGCGGCAAGATCGTCATGGAGCTGTTCCCCGATGTGGCGCCCCAGTCGGTCCGCAATTTTGTCACCCTGGCCCAGTCCGGATTCTATGATGGCCTGATCTTTCATCGTGTCATCTCCGGCTTTATGATTCAGGGCGGCTGCCCCGAGGGTACCGGTATGGGCGGCCCCGGCTACTGCATCAAGGGCGAGTTCAAGCTCAACGGTGTGGACAACAACGTGTCCCATAAGCGGGGCGTGGTGTCCATGGCCCGTGCCCAGTCGCCCAACTCCGGCGGCAGCCAGTTCTTCATTATGCACGCCGACTGCGAATTCTTGGACGGTCAATATGCGGCGTTCGGTCAGGTGATCGAGGGTATGGACGTGGTGGACGCCATCGCGGCGGTAAATACCGACGGCGCCGACCGGCCCGAGGAGGAACAGAAAATCAAGTCCATCACCGTGGACACCCAGGGCAAGACCTACATGCCCCCGGAGAAGCTGAAGGACCCCTACGGCCGGTTCTAAAAAATGGGTATGGTTTCCGGTTGACAAAGGCCGGAAATGCGATATAATATAGTATCCTGCCAAAACAATGGCAGATCACCCCTGCCGCGGGCAAACCGCGGCAGGCCCCATATGGGGGCGTACCGGTTTCGACGGGGGTGGTGAGGCTGGAATAGCGAGCAGAGGCGCCTGGCCTCTATAAAACGGGCAATTTTTTAAACTTAACTGACAACAATAAAGTTGCCTTGGCTGCCTGATTAGGCGCCCGTTCCCCCCGGAAGGACCGCGAGCCGGGCTGGAGCGTCGATGAGCGGTGCACGTGCGTGCGGTAAGCTTTGCCCGCACCATGCATCATGAAGCTACTGATCCGTAAAGGGTGTCCTTTCCCGTTACGGTGAGGGAATGAAAAGAATGGACTGCGCTCGGAGAGATTCCTGTCAAGCTGCTTTCGGACGCGGGTTCGACTCCCGCCGCCTCCACCAAAATGAACCCCCCGAATCCTCAATGGTTTCGGGGGGTTCTCTTGTATTATCAATGGTTTTTAAGTATTTCTTAAAAATCATTCGTTGCACCTAATCAATAGATATTGTGTGCACTCTGCGCAATATTGCACACGCAGTTGCACACGCCAAAGCAGCCCCACCGATTGGCGGGGCTGCTGTCTTATTTCTGGCCCTTGGCCAGCTCATACGCCCGATACGCCATGAGCGCGGCCTGGTATCTGGGAATCAGCTGCATAGGGCTGGTTCCGTCGGTGATCCCGGCGGCCTTGGCCCTCTCCAGTTCCTCCTTGGCCCATGCGGGGACCTCCAGCGTTTCGGTGTACTCTGCCAACTTATCATAAATTTCTTTTCCGGTCATAGTCTCCTCCTGTTCCGGCTCCGAACGCTGCAAGCCGAAGCCGTCAATGATACTCATGGCGATGGCCTCGACGATATCCGACTGTTTGGCTGCATATACAGCCATATCGTCGGCATCATCGATAAAGCAAATCTCCAGCAGGGCCGAAGAGGTCCCAGCTTTCCGGGCCTGCTGGATGACGTCCCAGTTATTCCGCTTTACACCCCGGTTGGTAAGACCTACGGCAGCGATGGCCGCCACCATGGCCTGCTCCACTGCTGTACCCGGTTCGGCGGTGGTAACATAGCACTCGACGCCCTTTGTTTTGCCATCGGCGGTAGAAGCCTTGACGGCGTTGAAGTGGATCTCCAACACATAGTCATATTGGGCGAACTGGGCCGTTTTGGTCAACTGCCCCGCCTTGTAATCGGCGTAGGCGTTGCGAGCCGTGGGATAGGTGTCCACGTCGCAGCATCCCTCCAGGGCCTGAGCCAGAGCGGCCACCACCTTGCGGGTCTCGGTGGCCTCCTGGAAGCCATTGCCCACAGCGCCGGGGTCACCGGCGCCATGGCCTGCAATCAACAGCAGTTTCATTCCTGACTGTCACCTCCTCCGGTCAGTTTATCTCCGGCGGCGTCCACGGCCTCCTTGCCGTTGGCCATGAGCTTTACCAGCCAGGCCGGGATGGGTGCGCCCATGCGCTGGGCATTCTCGGCAATGCTGCCCAGCTCCGTAATAGCGTACCACACCAGCACCAAAGGCAGCAGCAGGCCGATCTCCGGCAGGGCAATCTCCACCATGGGCAGCTGCTCCATGATGATGGACAGTAGACCATCGGCAAAGGCGGCGATGATGACCACCACCACCTCGCCCATCTTATGCCAGATACCCTCCCGGGCCGTATGACTGGCCCATTCACCGTTTTTCATGGCGGCAGCGGTGCCAGTGGCGTAATCCAGGGCCATCAGCACCACCCAGGCCGCAATCAGCCAGCCCAGCCAGCCCCAGAAAGCGGAGAATGCTCCCAGTGCAGCAGTAAGTCCGGCTTTGACTGCCAGCATCCAATCAAATTCCATATGGTCCTCCTTTGTGGATGGGGCCGGTGTCCCGGCCCCGGTTGGTCAGCTGTTGACGATGGACTGGAACTTCTCCCGGTCACCGGCAACAAAGGCCGCGCACAGCGCCTTGTAGTTGCGGTCGATGATCTTGCCGACCTCGTCGTACTCCTTGGCCTGGGCAGCAGCGTCCAGGGCCTCCCACTTGGCCTTTGCGGCGGGGACGTCGATCTCCGACAGGGCCTTGTACTGGTGCTGGGGATTGCCCTTGATGCCCTCCACAAAGAGGTTGGGCGCGATCTCCATATCACCGGTCAGATTGTCGCCGTCGGTGCGCTCCTCGTTCGCACACTGCCAGATGGTCCACAGATAGTTTTTCAGCATAGTTTTTTCTCCTTTCATTTTTCGGCGTATTCGCCGTTGCTGATTTATGTATAGTGCGGCTTCTCGCCGCCTTCGACTGCATAGCGCAGCCAGTCGAACACAGGAATAAAGATCAGGCACAGAATGTACCAAAGCAGGGCATACTGGGCGCAGATTTGGCCCCATAGGTTGAGGGGCAAGCGGGAATAATCCCAGACGCCCAGGCCCAGCCAGGTATTGAGGATCAGCCCGGCCACCAACTCCGTGACGGTGATAGCCACGGTGCAGACGGCAGCCTGGAGCATCAAGGGCATCTCCCAGGGTAGCTCTGCGCCAAACCGCTCCAGGGGGATGGACAAAAGGATGGCCAACACCAGCATGGTCCAGCTGATCCGCTCCGGGTGGCCGGTGGCGGTCTTGAATGCCACTTCCAAAAGGAAGTACACCGTGCCGCCCCAGCTCCAGAGGAGCATGGACAGGACCCGATTACTCCACCGCGTCATAGTCCACCTCGATGGCTGCCAGGGCTTCCAGGCTTTCGGCGTCCCGCATGGCCACCTCCTGGGTCTGCTGGTAGGTGACCAGGGCCGTGACGCGGGCATCGATGGCAAAGGCCAGCTTGCCCAGTTCCTCCAGGGTCCACTCCTTGCACACCTGGCCGGTGCTGTTCCACGTCAGACTGTAGGGCGTGGAGGTCTGCTGGGCCAACGTCGCCGACAGAATTTTGCCTGTGAGCTGCTGCTGTTTCTCTGCGGTAATGGAATACCGCTCACCGTCGTTCCACTGGATAGGATGGGATTCCAGGTACGCTGCCAGATCGGTTTTGCTCTGTGCAATGCGCTGGGCCTTGCCCTCCTCCAGGGGTGGCTGATACCAGCTGCCGCCGTCAAACTGGAACTTCTCCCAGGCGCTCTCTGCCACACCCACAAACTCCACCACACTGCCGTCCGTCAAATACAGCGTGGCCTTTTCGCCCTCTTGTACTGCCTTGGTGCAGTCGTAGGACTGATTTGTATATGTTACTTTCATACCAACACTCCATTCTCCAGAACCACGCCACCGCGCACTTTCTTATATTTGGTTTCAGCGGTCAAATTGACGGTGCCTGCGACAATCAATGCGGGCAAGGCATTACCGTCTGAACCGGCCTGGATTCCAATACTGTTGCTATTTCCTGACAGATCGTTTACATAGAGTGTGCCCGCTGTCACCAATACAGCGGCGCCCTGTGTATTGGATATAGTGGTGTAATAAATAGAAGCATTACTCATTTCAAAGTAAACCGCCGAACTGCCGACGGTGATACCACTTCCATCAATGGAACAACTTGCGCAACTTAAAAAAGTACATTGTCTGGCGCTTACAACGTTTCCGGATAAACTGCCGCTGACAGATAGATCCGTTATCCGCAACGGGACCCGACATCCAAGTCCCGCAATGCCGCCAGTGATGCTAACGGTGTCCATATCTGCACCGATCAGACTGATTCCAAAGTTATTGGAATAATTTGCACCATAAAACCCTTCAATCGTTACGGCTTCCGGATAGGTTCCAGCAGCAATGTTGATCTCGACTTTATATCCACCCAGATTTTTAGGGATGGCATGGAGCGCAGCCATAATAGTTTTTTTAGGCCGCTCAGCGGCTAGACCGTCGTTGCTGTCGCTGCCGGTGGCTGCATTGACATACAGCGCAAGATTCTGGGTCAGCGGCGCCAGGGCGAACAGTTTCCCGAAAACCTGCTTGAGCAGCGACAGCGAAATGCGCTTTGTCCCCTGGGATGTCGTGGCGACAAAGCTGTCGTTGTCGGCCATTGCTGCCGCCTGGGGCAGCTCACTGGTTTTTACACTCATGCTATACCTCCTCATAAAATGCGGACTGCATCGATCTGAATGCCGTCATCGGTTGTCAGCTGCTCTCCTGTATCGGCGTGCAGCGCTGTGGTGATATCGCCGCGAATGATCCGGCTCATGGCCTCATCTACAACTTTGGACTGCCAGTTCTCCAGATCTTCCAGTGTGGCGAAGATCAGCGTTTTACTGATGACTGCCGTCACGTTGGCCGCTGTATCAAAGACCAGCTCCACACCAAACTCGATCTCCCGCAGTTGGGTGGCTCCGGCGGGGATCTCCGCGCCGTCGGCCTCGTAGCCGTAGGCATAGAGGATTTCGCCGTCATCGGGGTCGGTGGCATAGAGACCCGTCTCCCGCCAAGTAAATTCATCCATGACGGTGTTTACCAGCTGGCCCTTAATCAGGCACTGGTTGCCGTTGTTCTCCACGCTGGCAATGGGCAGCTCCCGGACGGGGTTGACCAGTTGGGTCCGGTCTCTGGGGTCCTCGCCGCCAGGCAGCTGGCCGTCACCAATGCGCCACTTGGTCACGGGGATTTCCGAACCAATGGGCGTTTTGGCCAGCATGGCCGCACCGGCTTTGGTCAAAGTCAATTCGGGCAATTTGCTCATAAGTTCACCTGCTTTACAATGATTTTGTCTGCCTGCCGCATGACCATCCCCACCCGTACCGGGTCGCGGCGCAGCGGGCCGCAGGAAAGAGGCCGCAGCTGGTAGCGGTCACCCTGCCGGGGCGCAATGCCGCAGTACACGGGATTCTGCCGGTAGCCGCTGCACATCACCGGGGCCAGCCGGTACCGGTCACCCTGCCGGGCAGCAATGCCGGTGTAGATGGTGGAGGTAGTTGTGACCTGGTGGATGATGTGGTATTGCAGGTGGGCCGGTTTGATCTCCTCAATGGTCTGCATCAGCTGATCCTGGTGCGCAACGCCCACGGTGTCCAGATACCGGAGATTAAAATAATATTGCTTCGGGTATTCCTCGACCACCACTTCTCCGTCGGTGTAGCTTTCGGCCACAGCCTGCATCATCGCCAAGGTCACGGTACCGACGCCCCGCAGCTTGGCCAGAATCTTCGACCGGCGCAGATCATCCGGCAAGCCACTATCTGTGGGCAAGTCCAGCTGCCGCTCCCACAATGCCAGGCCCCAGGTGGCCGTCTCCACGTTGCACTGATCCAGCACCTCCCGCCAGTGGGCCCGGAGGGCTGCCGCCTCCGTGTCTTCGGCCTGCCAGATAGCCAGCGTCTCCGGCGATGCCTGCCACCACTTGGGATATTGGTTGGCAATCATGTGACCGTCACCTCCCCCAGCACCGGCGCTTGGTTATCGGCCAGGGTCAGATTGACCTCGCCGCCGTTGACCGTCAGCGCCGTAAAGTCCTGGACGCCGTCAATGGACAGGAGCATATAGGCAATGCGGTTATAGATGACCGCAGAACTGACAAAGGCAATGGACCGGAGATATTCGTCCAGCAACTGGGAAAACTGCTCCTGTACCCCCTGGGCGCTCCTGGTGCCATCCAGTACGATGGTGGCGGTCACGTCCACGGTCAGCGTCTCCGCCGCCTCCACGGTGACCTCCACGCAGATTGGGCGCTCCTGCTCGATGTGGGCCGCCACGGCGGCCACTTGCTCCGGGCTGGGCGGCTCCAGGCTGCTGCCCAAGACCACCACCTTGACGGTGCCGCCGCCGTTCCAGCAGGGAAAGACCTTGGCTTTGCCGATGCCCTCCACCTCCAGAGCCCACTTTTCATAGTGATAAGCGTTGCCGGAGGTGGCAGGCTTGCGCCAGAGATCATAGAGCCGCTGGACCAGGGCCGCGTCAGTCTCCATGTCGGTACCGCCCTGGGCGGCGGTGCTGCTTTGGACGGTGACGCCTGCGGAGTTTTGCAGGGTGGTGATGGCGTTTTCTTCCACGTTGTACTGCTCGCCCACGTCCTGGGCTGTCACAGCTGCGGTGGCGGTACCATCGGCCACGGTAACGGCCTTGTCGGTGGCAAAGACCAGGCCCCCCGCCGTCTGGACGGCAGTCCCGGCGGGGACTGTGGTGCCGTTGCTGCCCGCAAACGTGACGGTAGCCGTGGCCTTGGTGCCGGGTTTCCGCTCGATGCCGTACTCAGCACAGCGGCGGTCGATGTAGATGCCGCTGGTCTCGTCCACAAAGGACACGGGGATCATGGCGTCGTGGTCGAAGTAGTCGGCGGCAATCTCCAGGGCCACGGCCCGAATCAGGGTATCGGTGTAGCTGCCCTCCTGTGTGTCCAAATTGGACACCGCCAGAGATTGCTTCATGGACTGCAAAATTTCTTCAAAGGATTTCAAACGCGCACCTCCCCGTAAATGGTTTTGAGCGTGGCGGAGATTTGCAGCTCATCGTCTGCGAAGTCCACCACAATGTCCGTTACCTCGGACACATAGGGATTAACCAGCAGCGCCTCCCGCACCATGCGGGGGGCTTCCGCCGTCTTGATGTCGGAGGACCAGCCCTGGCCCATGAGGGTAGAGAGTTCGCTGCCGAACTGGCCGGAGTAGATGGCGTGGTGATAGCGCATGGTCCGCAGCGCCGTCATGGCCCAGAGCCGCACGGCAGCGGCTCCCTCCACCTCCACGGGCTTGCCGTTTTTCCACACGGGCAGTCCCGTGTCCGGGTCGGCCATAATCTCCCGATAGAGGGGCAGGGTCTGGGATGGCTGGGGGACGCTGCCGCCCAGCATGGGAAACAAACTCATAGCGGCACCACCTTCATCAGAATGTACAGGGTCGAAGCGTCAGCCAGACAGAGCAGCCGGTCGCCCACTTGCAGGCCGTTTACCAGCTGCTGGTTACAGCGGATGCCCTGGCCCTCCTGGAAGATCAGGCCGAAGACTTCAAAGCGGTATGGCGCATAGGGCCGCACAGAAATCACCTTGCCCTCGCACAGCTGCCAGCCGTCGGCGGGGTCTGGATTGCGAAACATGGTGACAAATTTCTGATAGGGATTCTCGTCCATGGATGCCTCCTTACTCCGGCAGGTTGCCCACTTCCTGCTCGTCCATGACGTTCTGGAAGTTCAGCACCAGTTTATTGGTGTAAATGCCGTCGGCCCAGGTGTGGGTGTCACTGTCCACCCAGAACTTGCCCCACAGGCCCGTGTACGGCTCCTGGACGGCCACCATGGTTCCTGCGATACTGCGGGTGTCTCCGATGCACTCCAGGGTGATTTTCTGGGTGGGGCCGTTGTCCTCCAGCAGGGCCTTGGCTTCCTCGGTGCTGTTGTCGGACTGCTTGATCACCCGCTGCATGACGCCGTATTGCTGGATGTGGCTGCCGTTTTCCTGGGTGGTGACCAGTTTGTAGCTGTCGTCGACCACTTTCACCCGGTTTACCAGATTCTCAATGGACTCGGTGACGGAGGCGCTGAGCAGATTGGAGCCGCCCTTGATGACCAGGGTGTATTGGCCCTGCTCCTTCTTGCGGACCGTCAGCTTGTCCAGTTCAAAGGCGATCCGGTACCGCTCGCCGGTGGCTGCTGCCGCCAAAGTGTATCCGGTGGCCATGATCTTGTAGAGGGACTGACCCAGGAAATTGCGGGAAAACCGGTGGCCCGTGGACGCGATCGCGCCCAGGGACAGGCCAAACTCCCCTGCCAACTGCTGCACTACGGCCTCCGGGGTGGTGTTGGTGAAGCGGTAATAGCCCTGGTTATTGTTGAGGTAGACGCCCCGGTCGTAGCAGCGAATGGTTTTGGTACGGGCGTCGGTGGCCGTCTGGACGGAGAACACAAAGCCGTCAAACAGCTGGTCCGTATCGCCCCAGAACGCCACATGGTCGCCCAGGTCCACTGTCGCCTCCGGCAGCTCCACGTCTGGCAGCGACACCAGATCAACTTCCAGAGACCGGGAGCAGGACTGGATATCTCCGGCCCAGGTGCTGCGGCTGACCAGCTGGGTCAAATCCTGGGTGCCTTTGGCGTTGGTTCGCAGTAGCTTCATGGCGTCACCTCGTCCAGTGCAGGGAGATGGTCTTGGGACCGTTGACCGTCACCATGATATAGTCGCCGCCGGTTTTTACTGACGCGCCATCCAATGTCACAGAATCCACACGCCAGGTTGTACTGGACCGCCAGCGGACATAGAACCTTGCTCCAGCGGGAACGGTAATTAGCCGACTGGACTGGACGGTGCCGGACCCGCTCTTGCCGGTCTTCATATCAGACCAGGAGTAGGACGCTTGGCAGGCCGTCAGCGGGCTTCCATTGGACAGGCGTACCAGGTAGGTACTGGGCTGGACGGTGGGCTTGACCACGGCTGACGTGCCGCCTCCGTCTTGTTTGGCCGCTGCCGCCACGGCGGTGGTGGAGGGCTGGGCCGACTGGGTGGCCGTGGTGCCCTGGAGGGTGGTCTTGTCGGGAATCTTGAGCACCTGACCGGTATAAATCAGATTGGCATTTTTGATGCCGTTATAGGCCGCCAGCTTGTAGCAGAGCGTACCGTCGCCGTAAAATTTGCGGCAGATATTCCACAGGTTATCGCCGGTTTTTACCGTGTAGGTGGTGGCGCTGGTCTGCCGGTCCGTTTCCTCCCGGACAGCGGCCTTGGCCGTGGTGGTCAGCGTTTCCACCGTAGGGGCCGCCAGCGTCACATAGGGCTGCATGGTCAGAGTGCCGTAAATGTCATTGGTGCCGTCCTGCTCGCCGTATTCCAGGTTGGTAAAATAGACCGGCAGATTGACCGCAGTGCCGGAGACAATAAACCGCAGCTTGGCCCGGTTCTCGATCTGCTGGAGCAGCCACGCCAGGATCACCGCCTGCTCCGTGTACTGGACGCAGTAGGAGCGGTTACTGGACGGCAGGAACACATCCAGGGTAATCGTCTCCCGGGCGTCGGTGGTGGGCACGGTATAGGCCCCCAGGGTGTAGACGTCCACGGTCTGTACCTGCTTGCCCTTACGGACGGTGTAGCTGGCCGGGGTCACCGGCAGGGTCATCTCCTGGCCGGTCTCGGTCTTGAACATCATTTTCCGCAGCATCACGGCACCCCCGTCAGCATGGCGTCCTGGAGTTTTGCCACCAGGGCCGACGCGATGCGGTCAATGTCGGCGTCCTCCCGGACCACAATCTGGTCGGCCAGCTTGGCGATCTGGACGGCGCTGCCCCGGCTTTCGCTCCGGGCCTCCGCTGCCGTCAGCACCCGCTCGCCCTCATGGAGCAGGGCCGGGTAGTTGTCATAGGGCACCCGCTCCAGGCCGTAGGCGTGGGCCTTGAGATTGGCGGCATAGGGGGAGGAAGCACCGGAAATGGCAGCATACGGGGATGCGGTAAGATATGGAGCTGCGGCTCCGGAGATGGCGGCAGAAGAAGGAGCGTGCAAATTAGATGCCATTCCCGCTGCACGGCCCTTGGAAAATTCCTCGCCCAACTGATAGCCCGCGTCCCAATAGGCATTATTGGTCGCTGTATTCTCACGGACGGTCTCAATGAGCGACAGTTCCGACTGCACCATCAGCTGTGCGCCCTCGGTAGCATTGTATTCATTGATAGCCTGAACCTTGGCTGCCGCCAGCATTTCACCGGCTTGGGCCAACGCATCATCGGAGCCGTCGGCCATGAGCGCTTTATAATCGTCGTCATCCAAAACGTGGGACAGAGCATCTCGAATCATTTTTTGCTTTTCATTCTCAAGGCTGGCTTCCCACGCGCCCATGGCATAGTTGATTTCTTTCATCCTATCGCCGTATACCCCGTCCATCCAGGCGATTTCCTCTTTCATGCCCTCCGTTTTGATTTTGTTGTAACCCTCGCCGGACGCAGCGTCGAGTTCCGCCTGCATATCCTCCAGGGTGGAACTCAGACCTGCAAAGGTCTGGGACTGCTGCTCCATGGCCCCGCCGTACATATCTCCAAGGGCGTTTTCGATCATCTGCACGGCTTCCACGCCGCCGATCTCGCTCTTGGAGATCATGTCGTAAATCTGTCCCTGGGTTTTGCCAAGGCCGTCGGACAGAATGCCGATGACATCCACGCCCCGCTCCTGGAAAATGTTCAAATATTCCAGGGTGGCCTTACCGCTGGATTCCATGCGGCTCATGGATTTTGCCATTTCCGCCATACCGCTCTCGTCGATGCCCACGGCGCTGCCCGCGTCGCCCAGTTTTTCCATCAGGTTCAGCATCCGCTCCGGATTATCGCCGAAGCCCGTGGCCAGGGCCCGGCTCATGTCTGTCAGACCCTCGTAGGTCATGGGAGTATCTGCCGACAGCTCCCGCAAATCCTCCAGGTAGGAAGCGCCGACACCCTTGCCCAGCAGCTGGTCAAAGGCCAGCGCATCCTGCTCCCGCTGGGCCGCCAGAACGCTGCCGTTCTGGATGGAGGATGCACGTTCTTCCTTTATGGCGTTGACAGAATCCTGCACATAACTTTTGAATGCTTCATCGCGATTGGCGTATTCCTCCATGGTGCCTGCTACAAGGCCACCCAGGCCGCCCAACGCAGCGCCGATGGCCGTACCGATACCCGGTGCAATGGCGGTGCCGATGGATGCACCCATACCGGCATAGGACAGGGCGTTGCTTACATAACTGCCCATGGTATCGCCGCCCAGGCTGGTAGCTAATGTACCGACAGCCTGAGACGCCAGATCGCCCACAAGGGCTGTAGCGCCGGCAGCGCTCAGGCGGGACAGCAGGCTGTCGCCGGCAGCGCTGTCCGGAGAAGGATTCGGAGACGGGTTATTACCGTTCCGGCGGCTCTCCACTTCGGTCAAATCATACAGGGCGCGGCGGGTATCATTGGCCGCCTGCCGGACGCTGGACAGCGTTGTGGCCAACCGGTTATATTCCTCATTTGCCTCTTCCAGACGCGCTTCGTCCATGGCGTCGCCGGTGGCCCGAAAGGCCCGTTCTGCCTCCCGCAGTTCCCGGCGTGCCGCAGACAAGCTGGTTTGCAGACGGCTCTGCCCCTCAAGTAACTGGGAGAGCCGCCGGGAATACTGCTGCGCCTGCCGCTGCGTCTCATCCAAAGAATCGTTGAAATTATCATTGGCCTGCTCCATCCGGATCAATTCCGGCGATATGGCGTCACGAAGCGTAGCCACGACACTGGCCTCTGCCATGCGTTATCCTCCTTTCCGCTGCTCCGCTTCCTGGAGTGCAAAGGCATTGAGCAGCAGCCGTTCTCCGGCGGGCAGCGCGTAAAATTGCCCCGGCTGGAGATTGTGCCTCACCCAGAGGAAATACAGCAAATTCAGTTCCGGGTCTGCGTCCAGCTCTAATTTTTTTTTACGGCTTCCAGGCTGATAGTCCGGTATCCGCTCAGCTGTTGGATTGCCCGGGATAATGCAGAAATTTCGCCGGGCAGCAGCATAGCCTTGACCAGATCAGGGGGTGTGACGCCGTGGCGGCCCCAGGCTTCCCCCTCCTGGAGCAGGTCATACTGCACCGCCAGACGGGGGTCCTGCAAATCGGGTTCCGCCACGCCCGCCAAAGCGGTCCAAACGTCGGTTTCCTCTCGCTCGGCCAGCTCATGGCACTTGTTGTAGCTGAGGCCCCGCAGCTTAAACACCACATCCTGGCCCAGTTCCTCGCTGAGCCGCAGAACCTTATAGTCCTGCTCCTGGGGCGTTTTTTGGACGTTCCGGGCAGTGCCTGCCAGCAAAATATCCAGAACACTCATGTGGGCTGCACCTCCTGGAGCCACTCCCGATCGGTGAACGTAAAGGGAATGGTAATTTCAGTGGTGCCGCCCGCTTTCCAGTCCATGATGGCCTCCTCGTCCAGGCTGACGTTGTAGAACGCCACCCGTTCCGCGCCGTAGGCGTCGGGGTCTGCCAGCTTGCCGACGATGGTCAGCCGCTCGTCAATGCCTTTCAGTACCTGATTGCTGTGATTGGCCGTGCGGCTGAATACCTTTTTGATGGTGATGGAGCCGGTGCCCTTGGCGTTGACAATTTTGGTATCCACTGCCATCTGTCCGGCCATCTGCTGGTCTTCCTTGGTATAGGTGAATTTTGCCTGAAAGGCGCTGACCTCGGCCCAAAGTTCAGACGCCACCCACACCTGCCCCCAGGTACCGGACATGACGCGATTTGCTGCAATGCTCATGAGAATCCCTCCTTACACGGTAATCGTAACCTTGATGTCCTCGATGCTGTCCAGAATCTGAATGGCGGCATAGAGAAATACCTCGCTGCCGGTGTTGGCCTGCTCAATTTGCTCCGTGGTCATGTTGGACGTGTCCACGCCGTTCTGGTCCAACCAGGCGGTCTGGGCTTCCACATCAATGCCCACTGTGAAGCCGGGCTGAATCAGTTCGTCCCGGGCCAGAGTGGTAAAGTAATTGGTAACCGCCGTCTGAAGCAGCATTTTGTTGTCGTAGCTGTTGGCGTACTTGCCGATGTAGTTGTCCCGGAACGCCCGCCGCAAATCGCTCTGGATCATGTCCATAATCTCGATGATCTTGATTTTCTGGTAGGCTTTGGATTTCCCGACAATGGTGGTCAGGCTGTTGACGGCCCGACCGGTTTTCACCATGTCGTCGAAGAACAGCAGGAATTTACCGGCGTCCACGGCGGCATCGGCATCCCACTGAGTCAGCCGCGTCACGTCCTCCACCTCCGTCAGCGGGGCGTAGGTGCAGCTGTAGGTCATGGGGGTGCCTGCCAGCATACCGGCCATGCGGGAGCAGTAGGCAGCGGCGTCAAAGGTGTCTTTACCGACTTTAATGCCGTCGGTGGTAAAGTTGATGATGGCCTCGTGATCGGCCTCGGTGTTGGGCAGCACCGCCTTGAAAATGGCGTGATTTTCCTCCCGCTGGGTGACAATCCAGTCCTTGACGGCGCTGCACTCCTCGGGGGTGATCTCCGGCGGGCCCGCCAGATAGTCAAACTGCTGGGTAGCCAGCCAGTCCAGGGCCTCGGTCAGATTCTCCGCTTCTTCGGGCAGCACATAGCCGATAACCTTTTGCGTGGGCTTGACGTAACCCAGAAAGGCCCGCTGCAAATATCCCTGATTGGCCGCCGTCAGCCCTTCGGGGATTTGCAGCTTGGTGGTCATGGCACCCAGGGGGCCGTTGTTGGCGGCGTCCTTGACGATGACCGCCACCACGCCCTTTTCGCTGCGGGCAATGGCCGTCTGGGCCGCCACGGTAAAAATAATGTCAATGCTCGGCATTCCCATGGTCGTATTCCTCCATATTCAGATTGATTTCCTCCATGATGCCCATGGGCGGCTCCACGATCTCCGCCAGTTCGGTGATCCCCACATCCCAGGCCAGTACGGCAGTCACGTCTATCCAGTCCCGGCCACCGCTGCCGCCGGTCAACTGCTGCACCTTGAGGGCCCGGTCACCGACCTTGAAATACAGGGGCGCAAAAATGCCCAGGACTTTCAGCTGCCGGACGTTGAGCACCTCCAACTGGCTGTTGTGGTACTCGTCCACCGCCACAAAGCAGACCACCCGGACCGTGAGCTGCAAAGTGACCGTAGAGACGGTGGAAGCCGTCAGGACAATGTCCGTGTTCTCCACCAGAAAGGACGGACGCTGGAACTTGGACGGCACCAGATTGGTGTAGACGGTGCTGTCGGGGTATCGCTCAGTCAGGGCAGCGGACACCGCCGCCACCACGTCGTTTTGTGTTACCATGGGCTATCCCTCCAGATAGGCGGCCAGATGCCGCTCGACGGACTGGGCCATCTCCCGGGCCACCTCCTCCGCCACCGGCTGGGTATCGGCGTAGAATTTGAACGCCCTGGCCCGGGCCATATGGACCTCGGGCCGGTAGCGTTTGGCCCTGCCGGAGGGGAAACGGACCTTGTGGCCGCTTTCCAGGTAATTCGTAATCGCGCCGGGACTGTTGGGGCCGGTTTCTCCGGCTCTGGGCCGCAGGGCCACATAACCGCCGCCGCTGCCTTTCTTCGTTTCCTGCCAGGAGCGGACCTTGCCGTGGATATCCCGCAAACCGCTGGCCGTTATGCTGCGGTCCAGGGCCTGTTCCAGTTGGTTGCCCGCCTGGTCCAGCAGCTGCTCCCGGACGGCCCGGAACTCCGCCGCCAGTCCGTGCAGCCGCTCACCGATATTATTGGTATAGGTCACTTCCAACCGCATTACAGGTCCCCCTTTCGCACGATTTCAAACTCATTTTTGTACCGGTCCAGCCGGTGGGCTGTCTGGACCTCATAGGGCACCCCGGCAACCTCCACCAGCCGTCCCTCCTCCAGGTCAATGACCTTGGGCGTCACCAGGACAAACGCTGTGGTATTGACGGCCAGGGGCTCCAGCTGCTCATGCTTGATGTATTTTTCCGTCAGCACACCGGGAAAGTGGGGACCGTCCTCCACCGGGTCGGCCTGGCACTCCACCAGGTCCACCAGCGCCGCTTTTACGTCCAGGTGCATCCGGCCCCGGTCGGTAATGGCCGTCAGGAACAGGTGCTGCCCCTTCCAGGAGAGGGCCTGGTGGAGCGTCAGGGGCTGTCTGCGCAGCACCACAGCAGCATCCCTGGCACCCACGCCCACCCTGGAAAAGAGATTGGTCTTCGCTGTCTGTTCCACCTGGGTCCAGGCTTTGCGGCTGGGTACCCACTGCCACCGGCCCGGCTCCGTCTCCTGCATCGTCAGAATCTGCACCGGTTCACTCAACGTACCCGCGCCCACATAGCGTGCGCCCATGGCTCAGCCCTCCCCGGTGTCCAAATTGGACACAATCGGCTCCGACAGTTTCAGCTGGTTCAGCATGGAGCGAAAAGCCGGGCTTTCCGTGGCCGTCCCGGTGATGACGGCATCCCGCAAATCAAAGTCCCGCAGCACCATAAAGTTGATGCACAGATCATATTGAGCTGCCCGGGGCGTCCCGACCGGGGGCGGGGCAATGCCTGCCTGGTCCATGTAGGCCACGGCGGCATCATACAGCGTTTCCAGCGTTGCCTGCTCTTCGTCGGTGGGCTCCTCGATACGGCAGTAGGCCAGCAGAGACGCCAGCCGCTCCGGTGTCAGTGCCATGGTCAGTCACCGCCGCCGATCTTGCCGACCACGAAGCCCTTGTCCACCACCAGATTGCCGCCCACAAAGGCATCGCCCAGAATGGCCACCATGCGCTCCACGGCCTTGACAGACTCATCCAGGCGGATGGTGTACTCCCCAAACAGCCCCACCTCGAAGTTCATGGGGTCGCCATACAGAATCTTGTCATCGCCTACGGCCTTGACCAGATCATAGGGCAGGATCACACCGCCGTCCCGGATGGTGCCGCTGTTGGGGTTGGTGGGGTCGGGAGCGATTTCCAACAGACGGCGCTTTTCGTTAGTGCCGCGCAGAGCGCCCAGAGCCTTGAGGATGGGCTTTGTCAGCAGCAGCCGTGCCCCCGCTCCCATAGCCTCGTCGCTGCCGTAGGCAAAGTAGAGGGCGTCCAGGGTGTTGACGTCCACCGCCGTGCCCAGGGTTTCCTCAGCGAAGATATTGGCGGCGGCTTTGTTCTTGGCATTGGTAACGCCGTAGAACACGGGGGTACCGGGGTCGTCGCCGTTGACAATCAGTGCCGCCAGATTGCGGCGCATAGCCCGCATGGCCATGCCCTGGATTTTCTCGTAATAGGCGGTCGGAGACAACCGGGCAATGTTCCGGTCCACAAAAGTGGTCACAGTCAGTTCATAGGGTTTGATCTCCGCCACGCCGAAGGTGGGGTCGGTGGAAGCGGTGCGGGCCGTACCGGAGGTGGTTTCCACCTTGCCGCCCTTGGCGTCCAGCTCCGTGATAACGTAGGGCTCCTGCCAGCTGCCCAGGCCAGTCAAATCCAGCGTACGGACCCGGTCCACGATGGATGGCACCACATTGCCCAGGGGGTCGCGGATATCCGTGCCAACACCGGTGGGCTGGACGATGGTGCCGGTGGCTACGGTCACCTGGTTATACAGGGCACGGCGTACCTCATTGACCGTAAATTTGACCTCCTCGCCCTTCATCAGCGCGGAAACACGCTCGCTGGCAATGTCCTCCGCCTCGCTGCCGGTGGGCTCCGGGGCGGTCAGCATCTTCTTATCCTGCTCGGCCAGGAGGGCCTGGACATCGGCAATCTCCTGGTTGAGATTGGTAATCTGCTCCATGGCGCTCTGGTAACCGCTGTGGTTGTTGGCGTTCAGGGCATCCTCTGCCTGCTGGATCAGGGCGGTGCGCCGGTTCATCAGGTCGTACAGTTTCTGTTTCATAAGGTCCTCCCATCAAATTCTGTATTTTTCCAGTTCCAGACGGGCCGCCATGCGCCAATCCGGCTCTGCTGTCTGCTGGGGCTTCTGGGGGTTGGCCCGGTCGTAGGCCGCCCGCAAAGCGTCAATGTCGGGCAGTCCAAAGGCGTTGACCAGAGCGCCGGGGCTCATGGCCGTCTGGCTCTCCTGGCCCAGAATTTCATCCACCAGGCCGTGGTCCAACGCATCCTGGGCGCTGAGCCATGTTTCGGCGGCAATCATGCGCCGCAGCTCGGCCCGGTCACTCTTGCCCTTGGCTTTCAGTTCGTAGGCATTGAGGATGGCCTCCCGCGTGGAATCCAGCATCCCAATGGAACGCTGGTGGGCCGTCCGGTCGCCGTCGGTGCGGGTGGTGGGCAGATGGACCATCATCTGGGCCACCGGGGAGATGGCCACCGTATCGCAGCCCAGGCACAAATAGCTGGCGGCGCTGGCGGCCAGACTCTGAATCTCGGCCCGGGTGTGGATGGTGCAGCTTTTCAGCACCGAGTACATTTCCGCACCCGCAAAGACGGAACCGCCGGGGCTGTTGATCTCCAGCACCAGTTCCTCGCCCTCCGGGTTGTTGGCCACGGCGTCCCGCACCTG
Source organism: Candidatus Avoscillospira sp. LCP25S3_F1 (assembly GCF_052117125.1). Classification (NCBI taxonomy): domain Bacteria; kingdom Bacillati; phylum Bacillota; class Clostridia; order Eubacteriales; family Oscillospiraceae; genus Candidatus Avoscillospira; species Candidatus Avoscillospira sp. LCP25S3_F1. The sequence continues at coordinate 227,342 of NZ_JBQKJT010000003.1, forward strand.
CTGGGGCGAAAAAGCCGTATAGCCAAACCAGTCATAGAGCAACTTGTCATCGTCACTGGAAACGATGCCGTTGAGGGTCACTCTCATGTTGTTTCACCTCCGTTGCGGTTGGTATTGCGCTGGAGGGACAGCTCTTTCCAAATGGACAGCGGGACATAGTTCAGCGATGCCATCCGCTCGTCGCCGCCCTCCACGTCGGGCATATCCTCCAGCTGCATAATGTTGTTGACGGAGAAACCGCCGATCTCCCACATGGTTTTGTACCAGGCACCACGGGCGGCGTTGTCGCCCCGCAGCTCGGCCATCATATTGATGCGCAATTCCAGGCCCGCCGCCACCTGTCCGGCAAAGAGCAGCTTCCAGGTGGTTTCCTCCTCATACTGGGTGACGATGGGGTGCAGGGTGGAAACAACGTACTCGATGGCGTTCTGCTCATTGCTGCTGTAGGACTGCTTACCCTCCTGGAGCTTGTACAGGGGAATACCAAAGTATCGGGCAATGTCCCGGATAGCCACCTCCTGGCTCTCAATAAACTGGGCATCCCGGTTGCTGATTGCCAGGGGCTTGTAGTCCAGGCCGTAATCCAGCACCGCCAACTTAAAGGCGTTGGTGGGGCCGGAGTGGACCCGCTCCCATTCGCTCCGCAGTTGGTCCTTGAGGGTGACGGCGGTGCCGTCGGCCCTCCGGAGGATGTCGCCATTTGCGTCCTTGGCGTAGCCGCTGAGATCGGCGTCGGTTTTGAGGACGCCGCTGGGCTGGCCGCCGTGCTGATAATAGGACAGGTCGTGCTGCTGCCGGGCCCGGGCCGATGCAATGACCTCGCTGGCCCGCCGCAGGACGGAAATGCCTTTCAGGCCGTCCCGGGTGGCCCCCTTATAGTGGCAGATATCGGCGCTGGACAGGGTAAAGACGCTGCCGCTGTAGGGGTGGCAAACGTGATACCAGACCCGCCCGTTGGTGTCCCGCCAGGGCGTCACCAGATGGCCGGGTAGCGGAATCAACTCCCGGACCTGGGCCGTGTAGGGGTCCCGGATGATCCAGTCGTAGCCGTTGCCGGTGACCAGGCGGCTGGTCTCCAGCAGCTTCTTTCGGATAAACGGCGTCATGGCCTCGTTGGGCCGGACGTTGAGGACTGTCAGCAAGGGCAGGTCCACCCGCTCCCGGCTGGCCCGGTCCACGCAGTAGGTGGGCAGCTTGGCCATGGAATCGCTGAGAATCTCGATGCAGCGGTCCACAGCGCTGAGCTTGCGGGCAAAGGTTTCATTGCCCGCCTCGCCCACCGGCAGGGCACCGGCGGCGGTCAGGGTGTCCACGGTGATGGCGTTCTGTACCCGCTGTCCCCCGGAGGGAGACCGGGCCACGGCCCGCAGTCCGTTGGAAACACTCACTGCTTTTCACCTCCGCCGCCCAGGATACTGAGCATGGCCCCGGCCATGGCCAGGATACCGGCGGCAATCATACCCGCAGGGACATAGATAAGACCGATGCCGACGACCACCGCCGCAGCACCGCCAATCATCACCAGATCTGTGGCGTACTTCGACACACCTTTTTTCCAATCGTTCATACATACCTCCCGGTGTCCAAATTGGACACAATCAAAGGGTGAAGCCGGGGCGGCTCAGAGCCTGGGCCAAATCCGGCGGCTGATTCCGTTGCAGCAGCCATACAGCCATGGCGATAATCCACGCCACCGTCATGTCGATGCGGCCAATGCTGCGGTTTTTCATGGGTTTGATATTCTCGTTGCCGTCCACGGCGCACCGGACATTGCCGAAGCACCACCGGGCGGCGGTGTTGTGTTCGTGGAGCATCTCCCGGCAGCGCAGCAGCTGCTCCAGCTCCTTCATGGCCGGGGACAGGTTTTTCATGTCCTGGGGGATTTCCACCACGTTGACGCCCTGCTCCATGAGCCGGGGCGTGATTGTGCGGCTGAGATATGGGTCCACGCCCAGCATCTCCAGGCGGAACGTCCGCATGCACCAGAGAATGACCTCCTCCACCATCGAAAAATCCACCATATCGCCTGGGCAGAGAATCAGGAACTCAGCCCGGGCCCAGTCCCGATACGGCACATGGTCCCGCTGCTCCGCTTCCACCACGCCCTCCTCGGGCCGCCAGGCCCAAAACAGGGTGACGCCCTGCTCCAGTCCCTGCTGGGGCGGGAATACCAGCGTCAACGCCGTCAGGTCGGTGGTGGTGGACAGGTCCAGTCCGCCATAGCAACGCTTACCCACCAGTTCGTCCCGGAGAGCCTGCCGCCGGGCCATGACATTGAGCCCCTGCCAGGCGTCCCGGTTGCATTGGGTCTTGTCGTAAAGGCCCAGGGGCAGCCAGCCTACAGCTTTGGTGGATATCCACTGATTAAGCCGCAGCCAACGGAACAGCCGTTCCGCCGCTTCGCTCTGTTTGGCGGCCCGGGCCTCTGCCCGGAAATCCCGCAGCCGGAGGTTATGGCCCAGGCCGGGATTGCAGGCCCGCCACACCTCCTCGTCGTAGATGTCCAGGGCGGAAATCTTGTCCGGGTCATCGCCGGTCAGCACCGAAACGCCGAACATAATGGGGCACCAGGCTGGATCGTCGTTGTCCAGCTCCCGCTCCGGTTCCCCCCGCCGCCATGCCAGAATGCGGCGGCACTTCTCATGAATCTCCCAGCCGATGCTCTTGCGGTCGGGATCGTCACCGGCGGTGGTCAGGACAATAACCGCCTGCTGCCGCCGGGCGGCGTTGGAGCCTGCCGTCAGGATGTCCCACAGCTTGCGGTTGGGCTGGGCGTGGAGTTCGTCAAAGATGATGGCGGAAAAGCTGTAGCCGTGTTTCGTCTGTGCGTCGGCGGAGTAGACCTTGAGAACACCGCCGTACTTGGTGTGAATCTCCCGGCGGGAATCCACGGCCCAGGCGATGGGATCGTGCTCCGGCTGGCCCAGACAGGTGTGCTCCACCATGAACTTGGCGGCGTCGTAGACCTGGGAGGCGTTCTCCTTATCACTGGAGAAGATGCCCACCTTGGGCCGCTGCTCCCCATCCCACAGCAGGTGGTACAGGCCCAGACCGGCGGCCAGCTCCGTCTTGCCGTTCTTTTTGGGCAGCTCGTTGTAGAAAAAGCGGCGGTGGCGATACCACTGGCCGTCCTCGTCCTGTTCCTGGATACCGTAAAACTGGGTGATAGCGTCCAGCTCCCAGGGCAGCAGCTGGAAGGGCTGCCCGGCCCATTCGTTCTGGCCGTAGCAGAGGATGGAGAAGAAGTCCACCACATCCTGGACAGCCTGGGCGTTGTACCGCAGCACCGTCCCGTCATCGGGGGCGGGAACCGTCACAGGCCCCAAAGTCAGCAGATCAGGCACGCTGCATCCGCTCCTGCATCATCTTCTCAAAGGCATTCTCCTCCGTAGGCTTGCGGCCCTCCGGCAGGACCAGACGGCACCGGCTGGTGATGGTCATGCCCAGATCGTTGGCGCTGGCCCGGGCCTGCTTGAAGTAAGTGTCCTGAATCTTGGTAGCTTCCTTGAGGGCTTCCACATCCTGATCGGTCAAGGCCGTGCGGATGGTGGAAATCATGGCTGCATAGTTGGCCTGGGCCACCACATAGCGCCCCAGGGTATCGGCGTCCAGCTGGGCCAGCCCCATATCGGCGTCCAGCAGCTCCTGGGCCAGGGTACGGAACGCCTTCCGATATTTTGCCGGCAGCCACTTGGGCACCTCCATGGTCTCAGGCTTGGGCAGATTGACTTCCCGCGCCGCCCGGTCGGCCTTTTCAGCCTTGGTCAAGTGTTTGCGTCCGTTGCCCTCCAGAACGCTGAGCTTTTGTCTCGGCCCCGACATGGGCCACCTCCTTTCCCGGTCCCCTCGGGCCCATTCTCCGTGGGGAAAAAATCTCTCACCGAGCCCCGCCTTTGGTTTCCCGCAAAGCCCCCCAAAACTTTCTCCACCCGGGGGGGGAGGTCCCGCAAGTCGGAGACTTGCCCTGTGCGCACCCGCGCTCACGTCCAGGCAGGCGTGCGCGCCCAAGGGTGCCGCCAATCCGGCGGGATCATCGGCGGTTTTCTCGTGACAATTCCCGCTGTTCCTGCATGGTCTTGCGGTTGTGGCACCGCTCGCACAGGCTTTGCAGATTGGCGGCATCTGTAAACAGTGACCAGTCGCCACGATGGGGCCGGACATGGTCGGCCACCGTGGCCGGGGTGCGGATGCCCTGGGCAGCACAGGCCCGGCAAAAGGGCTCCCGCAGGAGCTGCTGGGGCCGCAGGTTGTCCCGCCAGATGGGCAGCAGGTACCAGTCGTGGTACGCCGCTGAGCGTTTCCGCACCGGCTTAGGCTTGTGGCGGTCACACCAGCCGGTGCGCGTCAGTGCAGCGCATCCGGCATGGCGGCAGGGCCGCAGGGGTTTTTGTGCCATGGGCTATCACCTCCAGGCAAAACAAAAAAGCGCCTGAGCCGTGACGTTCCCCGGTGGGAAATACATCAGGCTCAGGCGCTGGACACTTTGGTCTCGGGCACAGGCACAACGGTTATTAAAAATTCCTGTCGGCAGCGTTTGCACTTGCACGGCAGATTCCGGACGGTGGTATCCGGCAAGATCATCAGGAGTTTTCCCTTGCCGCATTGGGGGCACATGACCCATCCGTCCTTGGGACTAATTGTAGCACAAATCAGATTCTCTTGCAATGGCTCTGTCCTCCATTCTATACTCTGGTTGGATTATTAAGAGGTGTTTCAAGTCAAAAAGAATAGGGGCCTTGTTCAGTTGCGCGGTCGCCTGCCCAGGTTATAAGAGTATCGCTGCGCCGGTTGCTGCTCCCGCAGGAAGTAGCGGATTCCAACATTATGGCCGAAGCCGTAGGGGTTGACCTCGTCAAAAGAGGTGCAATACTCCGCGCCCGGTGGCGGCGTCAATGTCACGCTGTTGCTGCTGATCTCATCATAGGTCACCTCGTATTTTTTCAAATTCCGGGATGCGTTCCATGTTCGTTCGCCGGGCTTGGGTCTGCCAAAGTCCCGGGCCTCCTTGGTCATGTACTTGGCCAGCTCCCGCACATAGCGCAGTTCCAGCGGTTCCACCCGGATCAGGCCACGCCCCCAAAGACTTGCAATCTCTTCACAGTCGCCCGGCCCCACACCATTGAGTACAACATGATGGTGAAGCCGCGCATCTTCCCATTCTCCATCCTCTTCCAAAAATCCCGCAATACCCTTTTTGTGATAGCCCTCGGTAACATAGGCATATCGTAACTCCTGACTGCGCTTCTTTCGCACAGTCCGCAGCTTTCGGATAAACTTTTGCATTTCTTTCTGCGCAGCCTCTTTATTTGCGGGAAGATGCTCGTTGTCGTAGGTGAACGTAATTACCAAGTCTCTTTCCGTAAAATTGGCAGCAATCATAAGTTCCAACTCTTGCCAACTCCTTTTCTCATTGTAAAACGCCTGGGCCGGAGAGGTGGACCGTGACCGGGCGGATCGTCGTTTGTATTCCTTTTCCGGAATCTGGCCGATGACCTCAATGTGCAGTTCACCGGCCTTAATGTGCTTAATCGCTTTCGCCATTTGCCCTCCTTTGCTGGGCAGCTGCCCGGAGCTGCCGGGCGGCGTTGTCATAGTTGGCAGTAAACCATCTGCGCCAGGCGTCGCAGCACTGGCCGGTATGGTCACAGCGTGCAATCCAGACGCAGCCCTTACAGGGATAGGGCGGCGGGGCTTTCGCTTTACCGTTGGTCCGCTCAATCTGATATCGGGTGCGGCCCTGCTTGGAGCGGCTGGCCATGGCCAGAAAGGTGTTGTATGTCATTCCCAAGGCGGCGGCGCATTGCTGCGCCGTGCCCCGGACCAGCTCCCGGCCAGTCGCCCGGTCGGTAACGATGTATTTTGCAATCTCCATGACCTATTCCTCCTGCAAAACCGCCGTGGTGATCTGGGCCAGGGTCTCCACTTCCTTCACGGCCTGCCGCAGGACGGCGCAACCGTGGATCTGGCAGTTATGCTCGAAGCCGCAGAAGTCACAGTGGTGCCGGTCTGGCACCACCATGCGCTTGAGCTGCTTGGTCATTTCCTTGGTCATTGGTGTCCCTCCTCTTTCGCTTAAAAGACAAACACTGCATGGTTTTCATATTCAGGGAATAGCCGCCGGGGCATTTGCACGTGCCAAAGTCTCCATGGTGTACGCACACGGCACAATCCGATTGGTATTGACGGATGTTTACAATATCGCCCATGCTATCCTCCACTGTTCATGCCCACAAGCTGGGTCCACTTTTTATCGGCTTCGATTGCCTTTATGAGCAATGCCTGTGCCTGGTTGAATACTCCCGCTGGGATATCCTCGATTGGTGCACCCTCATACTGTTTGAGTAGGTCGACATATTTCATACGGGCATCGTGGGCAATCTCTGCCTGTTCCTGCGCCAACCGCTCACGCCTCATCAGACGCTCGTTGACCAGATCACGCTTGGCCAGACGGAACAGGTTATCGCCCAGGTTGTAATGACGCATCCGTTCAATCAGGAACAGCAGTTCCTCCTTGGTGCATTTCTGGAGATTTACGGATTCTGCCATGTCAGCCCACACCGCCTTTCGGGTCATCCGTCCGGCCAAAGAGGTAATCCAGGCTGCACCCCAGGACATCGGCGGCCTTGACCAGCCGCTCAGCTGTACCGCATCCCATGCCGTAGCAGTATGGCAGCTGTGTACGCACCGTGATATCTTCGCCGTGCTCCATCTTGGGATAGTTCTCGTCATCTTCCTTTAAGTGATACAGGTTAACAGCGTTCTGGTACTCCTCTACCGACAGGCCCGCAGCTGCCCTGGCCTCGCCGAACCGCTGCCAGATCTGTGTCAGCACCTCAACGTGGGGCCGCTCCCGTTCCTCCTTGGCCTGTCTGTCCTGCTGCTTTTGGAATTTCCGTTGTTCTTTCATGTCCCGAACTTTTTCGGCCAGCTTGGGGCAGGCACTTTTACAGGTAACCAGATTGGGGCAGTCCTTGCAGCAGCGAGTGCATGGACAATATGCAAAAGTAAATGCAGTTGCCGCTATTTTCTGAACTTTTTCGTCGAGGTGCCCACATGGCTTCCCATCGCTGCATTGCAGATTATTTAGATGTTTCAAATCATTCTTAAATGCACGGACATTATTTTCATATACATTGGAGATTTTTCGTCCTGTTTTCTGCACAAACTGCATTAGCGCTGACTGGTCATGAGCTGGAATCTGAGCTAGTGCATACGCTACAGATTCATTGATTGCATCCTTATCATAGGCCACTTTCCACTCCGGGGCCAGTTTCTCCCGGATGACTTTGAGCCGGGCCAGCTTGGACTGGCTGACCTTGCAAGCCTCGGCGACGTGGTCGCGCATTCGGCCCGGGAACTCCATGCCTTCCTCCTTGAGCTGGTATAGCAGCGCCTCGACCCGCTCTACCTGCTTACTGAGTTCAGCGGAGGTCAGATGCCGGGTGTCGGCGTTGGCGTAGATCAGCCGCAGTTCCTGGAGGGCGGCGGACCCGGCTTCCTTCTCTCGGATGCAGGGAACGTCTTTGTACTGCTCTTTGCCCTCGTCCACCAGCAGCTGCAATGCTGCCCGGCGGCGGTGGCCGGATACGATGATGACCCGCCCCGGCTGGTCGGGGTTATCTCTCACCCGGATAGGCTGCTGGAGACCCAGCAACTCAATGTTTGCCGCCAACTCGTCCACCCGGCTCAGCTGGTAGAAGTTGTTGGGGTCCTGGTCGATCAGTGCAATGTCGATGTATTCGATCTGCTCCCGGCCGGTGTCCAGATTGGACACATCCTTGAGCATAGCAGACAGATCAAATCCCATTCCCATGATGGCCACCTCCCATCAATTCCTTTGCAAAGGCCCGGTAGTCTACACCCGCGCCGCTGCGGGGACTAAAGACGCTGAGGGGCTGCTGGGCGAAACTCATGCCGTCCACCCGCTTGGACCGGCGGATCTTGGTGGCAAACACCGGCAGGCCGCTGCCTTGCAGCGTGGCCAGGGCCTCGTCAATGGTCTGGTCCTTGTAGTACATGGTCACCAGACAGCCGGAGACCCGCAGGGCCGGGTTGATCTTCCGCATGTTCTGGACCTGCCGCACCAGATTGGCCATGCCCCGGAGGGAAAAGGCGTCCAGTTTGATTGGGATTATCACTTCATTGGCCGCCAGCAGCGCCGACGCCGTGGCGGCATTAAAAGCGGGCGGGCAGTCCACCAGCACCGTGTCGTAATCTTGACCGGTCTCCGTCAGATGGGCCAGTAACTCCGAGATTGCCGTAGCCCGGACTGCCTTGTTCTCCAGTTTGGTCAAATCCAGGTCCATGAGTTCCATGGAAGCGGCCAGTATGTCCAGCCCCTTGTGCTGGGTTCTCTGAATCTGTCCCACGGCGTAGGCCGGGTCCATGGGGGCCGTCATCAGCTGGGCCAGATTGCCCCGGTCGGGGTCCACGCCAAAAAACTCCGTGCTGTTGCATTGACTGTCGGCGTCGATCAGCAGCACCCGCTGCTTATGCTCGGCGGCCAGTATGTAAGATAAATTGACGGCGGTAACCGTTTTGCCCACGCCGCCCTTTAGATTCAAAATTGCAATCGTCCTCATGGTGTTTGTCTCCTTTATTCGTTATTCTGTTTTAATGCAGCCTCGGCAGCTTCTCGGGTGAGGAAGACGGCTTTTCCAAAGCTGTTTGTGCTGTACCCATATTCTTTTTTCCCATCACTAATATCCATCCGTATAATTGCTTCGAGATAAACAATTTCGTCATCATGCAAAATAAATTTTTTGACGCGCCCTTCGATCGGAGGATTATATTGCTTCCCGTATGCCATAGTCACCCAAACTATTGCATCGACATTACACGGCAGCACCACACACCGCCCGGCCCGGTCTGCCTCCACCAACTCCCGCAGGCGGCCCAAGTCACCAAGATCCTTGTATCGGTTTAGTTCATGCAGCGCACAAGCCACCTTTCCCATGTCTGCTGCACTCAAAATGTCCTCCGGTTCCATCCCAGTATCTTTGTAGGCCGCCAGGCGGTCAAGCGCCGCCTCCAACCGCTCCAGCAGCCACTTCACGCAGCGCATAAGGTCGGCCTTATTGACGGCGTTGATGGTGGCCATTTCCGTAATCTTCTTGATTGCCTCAAACTTCTCCGCCATATCTGCGGTCGGGTCCGGGGAATTGAGGCTTTTGAGCGTAATTATGGCTTGTCCGTATGTCATGATGTCTTCCTCCTCATTCAAACCAGGACAATATGGACGAAAGACTGTCTATAGCACTGGAAAGTCGCTCCTTTGCTTTACCTGCCAATAACTCTGCTGCCTCTGCGCGGTCCAGAAGATCATGGATTGCGCTGTCCTTTTCCGCCAATGTCAAGTTCGCAGCAACTTGCGGCGCACAGGCTTTTGTCAGTGCCATGGTGTTGCAATCCTCACAGACAATCAGATACAGCCGCTCTTCGCAATAGTAGGCCATCAAGGGGCCTCCGCACCGGCGGCACTTTCTGTCTACCTGTAACCCAACACCTTTCGGCAATTCATAGAACTTGTGGCACAGCCTATCCAAATCGGTTGCGCCTTTTTCGCTTTTGCTCATATCGTCCTCCTGAATAAACACCCGCAGCGCCGCCAGCTGCCGCGCTGCTTCCAGATGCCCGGCACGGATGGGGCCGCTGCACAGCTGGGCCAGGGCCAAATGGCGCTGAATCTCATGCTCCAACTGCTGCAAACCCTCCATGTGGGCACCTCCTACTTCCCATGTCTCTACATCCACCATGCCGGTAGATCTTTATCCTCACCGGTTTCCGGGACAAAGGTCTGCTGCTGATACTGGCCCGCCTGGCGATTCCCCTGCTGGCCCTTTTTGTCTTCATCGGCGATTTTGGGCTTGGCCAGGGTAAACCGCTGAATGGTGCCGTCAAAGTCCAGCTCCACCTCGCCCTTACGGCCCTCCTTGTTTTTGCCGATCTTGCAGATCCGGCTGCCCGTGTAATCGTCGGGGTCGGACAGATACAGCAGCATGGCCACGTCCAGGTCCTGCTCAATCTGGCCGGATTCCCGGAAGCTGTGCATATCCGGCCTGAGCGGTTTCCCGTCTTTCTTCTCAGGGCGGGACAGCTGAGACAGAGCCACCACCAGGATACCGTGGGTCTGAGCCGCCTGGTGCAGCGTCAGGGATGTATTTGTCACGATATCGAATCTGGCGTGTGTTTTTCCATCATGGCTGCCGATCAGCTGGATGTAGTCCACGAAAATCACTTGGTGCCGCCGGGACAGCGCCGTGGAAACGATATCCATTGCCGACATGGACGAAGCCGGGATATGCTCAAATTTTCCCTGGGCGAAGATGGAGGAAGCGTCGCCAATCCTGGCCCATTGCTCTTCGGTAAAGCGCCGCTGCTTGATATCGCCCAGGGGCGTCCCGGACAGTTGGGCCACCAGACGGTCGGCGGCCTTTGCGGCGTTGGTTTCCAGGCTGTAGAATCCCACCCGGTATTTTTTCGACAGCCGCGCCGCCCACTGGAGGGCGAAAGCCGTTTTGCCGGTGGACGGGGCTGCGCCAATGCCCACCATGTCGCCCAGCTCCAGGTATGTCTTCTCATCGATGGGGCCGAAGCCGGTCCGGATGTATTCGGGCTTGCGCTCGTCGTGCATCCGGCGGTAGAAGTCCAGCATCAGCGCCTGGGCGTCCATAATCTTGAGCCCGGACCGGTCCACCAGCAGGCCGTTGGCCTGGGCTACCAGCTTCCCGGCCTCGTCCAGAGACGAAGCCGACGTCAGGGCCAAGCCGATCTCCTGCAATCGTGCCACCCGGGACAGTTCCCGGAGGACCTTGCAATACTCCAGAACATTGGCCGCCGTGGGCGTCAGGTCCATGCACTGACGGATGCAGCTGCGGAGTTGGTCACCACCCTGCATAGCATCCAGCACGATCACCGGGTCAACGGGGCGGCCACTGGTGAATAAGAGCCGCATGGTGTCGAAAATGGAGCGATAGACCCCACTGGGGAAATCGTCCAGACTGACGTTGGCCAGCACATCACCAATGCACCGGTCATCAATCAGCATGGAGCCGATGATTGACACCTGGGCGTCCTGCAATCTGGCTTCTAACTGCTTGTCCAGCATTACAGCACCTCCTTGTCCTCAGCCCAGCCACCGGACGGTTGTGCCGTCCGACCAGATAGCTGATATTCCTCGGGAGGGTCATTCCACCGCTGCTGATTGATCCAGCTGGCTGCATGGGGAATAAACTGGAGTTCTTTGCCTACGGCGTTCCAGTAGGCTACCTGCTTTGCTAACGCTCGGCCCATGGTGCCGATTAGTTCGTCATCCGGCTTGAGCTTGTCCCATGCTGCCACAGCACGGTCCCGCTTGACATGGCGGGGGTAGTAGTCCCAAAAGCCCTGGAAGCGTTCCGGCTTGTGTTTCGGCAGCTGGGCCGGTTTGGGTTTGTCCTTTTCCGGCGTGTCCAAATTGGTCACATCCTCGGATTGGCCTATATAGTCTTTATTAAGTCTTTTATTTATTAAGTCTTTATTATATTGTGTCGGATTTTCCGTCAACGGCTCACCCGCTGACGGTTCACCCGTCGACGGCTCAACCGTCGACGGAAAACCCGGCAACGGTTGGACATCTGGACACCGGCTGACCTCATGGAGGATATAGACGTTGCCGCCAAAGCGGCCACACTCCCCGTGGCTCTGCTCCCGTTCCAGATAACCTGCCTTTTCCAGCTCCCTGAGAGCGCTGCGAATAGCGTCACGACCCACGCCGCATACCACGGACAGGCCGGACACGGAATACTCCCAAGCTTCGGAAAAAGAACACATCATGGCAAAGATACCCTTGGTCTTAGGGTTGAGCCGACTGTCCCGGAGCATACCGTTGGGCAACACAGTAAAACCTCCTTGGCGATCAAGCCGGATTTTGGTTTCTGCCATTGACCAGCACCCCCTTGTCAAATTGGGCAAGGCATGGTATAATACTCATGTCCTTATGGTGGTTTTCCACCTTTGCCCCTTGACGGTGCGCCCGCACCGCCAGGGGGATTTTTTTATACCCTCGCATGGGGTCAACCTCCTTTGTGTGCGCTGCTGCCCTCCCGCGAACGGTCGAGAGCCGCCCAATGGTGGTATCGCGCCCGCTGCGCGACCTGCCAAAGCCACGGTCTCGACCGCCCGCCCCTTTCGGGGCATGACAAGAGAAAATAGAGAAAAGAGGGGTAACGCCGGGCGTCGTTCCCGACCGCCCGCGGGAAGGCAGCGCGTATAATCTTAGAATCCGCCCAGTCGGAGCCATTCCTCCTTGGTCATCTTGACCGCGTGGGCAACAGCGCGAATCCGGCCAAACTGGGCCTTGCTGACAAACTCCTCTTGGGTCAGTTTCCATAGCGTGGAGCGATCCATGCCGACCGCGTCAGCAACGTTGGTGTACGTTTGATTTGTCCGGGCCCGGACGGTCTTTACCGCCCAGGTAAACGCCTCATTCTGCCGAAGTTCGGCGGCCTCGGCTCTGGCCTGGGCCGTCAAATATACCTTGGGCATAGTGTCCTCCTTTCTCACCGCTGCGCAAAGCGCATTTCGTAATAGGCTTTATTGGCCGCTTCGGCCAATGACAAAATCTCGTCGAAGATGGGCGTCTCCGTCTCGTCAATCTTGCCATCAGCCACCAGTTGCAGCAGCTTCCGGTCCACCCGATTGTCCATCAGGTCAAGGATGCAGTTGATGTACGTTGCCGCCGCCTGGGCAAGGGGGCGGCCCACCTGAAACTCGGGCAGTAGATCGTGCAGATTGTTGGTCTGCTCGGCCAGATACATCCCGGTCAGCCACGGTGCGTCCAGGGCAAGCTGCAATTTGTTCAAGGCCTCCAGAGACGCCACTCTGGTACCGGATTCCCAGGCCCGGATGGAATCATCCGAATACCCGGACCGTTCGGCCAGGGCCTCCTGGGTCAGACCGCTACGAATCCGCGCCCTCTGGATGGCATTGGTTGCGTTTTGGTACATGGAAAATCACCTCCCAACGTGGGATAATGGATAAAAGGGAAATTATGCAGACTTTCAGGATTTTCATAGGTACCAACTACTGACTCATCACAATGGTTATACCAGCATCAGCGATTGCTTTAGCTACGCTGGAATCCCACTCATCATCCCACCGGGCCACTAGGGCGAGTTCCTCGTCGGTCAAGTCCTCCCTCCACTCCTCAGTAGTGGGGTCGTTGGTCTCGGCCCAGAAGTTGTCCTTCATCTGACGGATTCTTTCAGGGGTAATCATGTTACGTCCCTCCGTTCTGCGCCACAAACAGCTCGTCAATTTTGCAGTTGAGCACACGGGCCAGTTTGGGGGCCTGTTCCCAGCGAGGATCACCGCGACCGGTCTCCCACTTGGCAACTGCCTGCTGGCAAATATTGAGTGATCTGGCCAGTGCTGCTTGAGACATTGCAGCAGCTTCCCGGCACTCACGAACCCGATTCACGAAAGCACCTCCTTATTGCCCCACCACAGCAAACTAGAATTTGCTAACTGTGAACTTCACAGGCAAAAAAATATCGTCCACTTCACAAGAGAGAATTTCTGCAATCTGGATTGCGATTGCAGCAGGGATATTGCGAATGCCATTCTCATACTGACTGTAGGCAGGTACTGAGATCGACAACGTATCAGCCATCGTCGCTTGTGAAATGTTAGCATCGCGGCGGCGCCGCGCCAGCTCAGTCATGTCAGCACCTCCTTATGGCTTGCATTATATATTCACAATTAGCAAATGTCAAGTCATAATTTTGCAATATGTGAATTTATATTTTCAAAGTGAAAAAATTGTGGTACTATCATTTTGCAACTTGTGAAAGCGTGGTGATTATTTTGGCTATCTCTGAGCGCATTCGGCAGCTGCGGGAAAGAGAACACTGGACCCAGCGTGAACTGGCTGCCAAACTGCATATTGCCAACTCGACATTGTGCCAGTATGAAAGCGGCGCTCGGATACCCAGCGATACAGTCAAGAAAGAATTGGCTAATATTTTCGGTGTTTCCATCGACTATTTGTTGGGGGCATCAGCCATTCCAACACCAGCAGGTCCGGCAGATGCAGCCACAGATTTGGCGACACAGTCCGCTGCTGATTCAGAGATAAAGAGAGCAGCCGCCCAACTGGGGCGGCCGCTGGATGAGACTGATATTCGTTTGCTGGAACTGCTCAAACGTGCGACGCCGGAGCAGAAGCAGGCCATGTTGGAGCTGCTAAAGCAGTTTCAAAAATAGACAGAAATTTCTCCTGGTCGGCAGGAGCGAGACATCGAACCTGCTCGATCAGCGCTATATCCTGCTGGGTCAGCACATATTCTTCCATCATGATTCCCCCCGCCTGTCGTTGTCTTACCGGATTTTATGTTGATAGCATACAACAAATTTTAGCAAATGTCTACCCCTATTTGTTTAGATATATAAACCATTATTGAAAGGAAAGAATCGAATGAAAAAGTTTATCGCGCTCACTTTGGCCCTATGCTTTTTGTTGGCTGCCTGTAGCAGTCCTCCGAAGCAGGCCGAAAATTCCCAACCGGAAGAACAGCAGACAGAAGAAGTCAATGAAGCAGTCAATAAGGATGTGGAGGATGCGGTGGAAGAAACCCCTGTAGCCGATCCTGCCGAGGACAAAGAGAAAAAGCTGGATTTGATTGCGGTGACTTTTGAACCAGATGCCATGATGTCCCAGGCGATTGTCTACATCCAGAATAACAGCGACCAAATATTTACCGGCTCCGTCCATGTGCGCTTTTATGATGCGTCCGGCTCCATGGTTGGAGATGACACCATCTATCCAGAGGAAGTGGGGCCTGGAAGCAGTACCTATGCGAGAATCAACGTTGAAACCGCCGAGGGAATCACAATGGAACATTCTTTTGGCTTTCGTTATGAGTTTACAGATGCCGCGTCTGCATCAGAAGCAACGCTGGATGAAGATACCACGCAGCTGCTGGCTGATGAGATGCTGGGCAGCTTTGGCGGCGCTGGTAACCCGGAATGGGCCACATCCTGGTATGGAGCCATTGAGGGCTATGAAGTCTATTCAACTGCTGACGGCGAAAGTTATGCCGTTGTTATTGTCGGAGATGCCAGCCAAGAGGATATTGACCGGATTGGCAATACTGTATTTGGCAACTACGCGAAAGAGTATGGACTGGCGCAAGTCTTTGTGAAAGATAATACTGGGGCAACGCTGTTTACCCGGTCGCAATAATCTCAAGTGTCCAATCTGGACACAATCTGAAAGAGAAAGAGATGATCTGTATGAACGCCCTGTCTGAACTCAATGAGTACCGGCAGTTCACCACTCCGGCTGAACTACATAAGGCTGTCAACACACTGAAAGGTATGGTGGCCGGGATTACCAGCGACAGTATTTCCGAAGATGAGGTGCAGGAACTGGCCCATTGGTGCACACTCCACGCCAATCTCCGAAATCGCCACCCGTTTTCTGAACTGCTGCCGGTTGTGGAGGCAGCACTTGCCGACGGTGTAATTGACGCCGAGGAGCAGGCAGACATTTTGTGGTTGTGCAATAACTTTGTGGATGACGCAAAATATTATGATATTACCACATCCTCCATACAGTTCCTGTTAGGAATGATTCACGGTATCATGGCTGATCAGGTTTTGTCGGATGAAGAAATTCGGAATCTGAAACTGTGGCTTGACCATAACGATTTTCTGCGCGGCACCTATCCTTTTGATGAAATTGACAGCCTGGTACATACGATTCTGGAAGACAACATCATTACCGAAGATGAGCGCAATCTGCTGACGGCTTTTCTCAGTACGGTCATCGAATACAAAGATTCCCGCAATCTGTGCGACACGGACTTCGCGGCTCTGCGGGAGCAGTATTCCATTTCCGGAATTTGTTCGTTCTGCCCGGAGATATCCTTTGAGGGGAAGCTGTTCTGCTTTACCGGCCAGTCCTATCGCGGCACCCGTGCCGAGCTGGTCAAGGAGATCGAAGCCTTGGGCGGTAAGTTCCGCAGCAGCGTCTCTGCAAAGACAGACTATCTGGTAGTAGGTAACGCCGGTAATCCCTGCTGGGCCTACTCCTGCTATGGACGGAAGATTGAGGAAGCCATGGCCCTACGAAAAGAGGGGGCCAAAGTGCAGATTATTAACGAGACTGACTTCTGGGATGCTGTGTGGGATGCACAGGTGGAGCAGAAGAACGACTAATATAAATGCCCGGTGTCCAGATTGGACACCGGGTAACTCATAGAGAGGAGGCAGCCATGGCCAGCAACAGCCAATACCGCCGTTGGGCAAAGTCGTTAAAAAATCCAACACCCGTGGAACTGCCCTCTGGCCGGTGGCGCTGCCAGATCACCGTCAACGGCAAGCGGCTGAGCATCATTGAGGACGATCCCCGGACGGCCCACGCTAAGGCTCTGGCCATCAAGGCCGATGTGGTCAAGGTCCGCAGCAAGCCCCAGGACATGACCGTCCGCGAGGCCATCGACCGTTATATCGACAGCAAGGACTCCGTCCTATCCCCCACCACCATCAAGAATTATCGCAAAATCCCGCAGAACAATCTCCAGGGCATCATGGGCACCCGCCTGGGCGATCTGACCCAGGAAGCCATTCAGCGGGCCGTCAACGAGGACGCCAAAAAGCTGTCCCCTAAGAGCGTCCGCAACGCCCACGGCCTGCTCAGCGCGGCCCTGCGGGAGTATTATCCGGACATAACGCTGCGCACCACCCTGCCACAAAAAATCCGTCATGAAATCGCCATTCCCACCGATGCAGAGGTGGCGGCGATCCTGGCCGCAGCCGCCGGGACAGACATGGAATTGCCGCTGCTGCTGGCCATCTGGATGGGCCTGCGTCAATCGGAAATCCGGGGCATCACCTGGGATTGTATCAACGGCAATATCCTGCACATCCGCCAGGCCAAGGTGGATGGTGCCGACGGCCCGGTGGTCAAAACCACAAAGACCTATAGCGGCGACCGGAAACTCAGACTGCCACCCTATATCCTGGAGGTCATCAGCCGTACGGAGCGAAAAGGGGAGTACCTGGTAACGTTGAGCGGCCAGGCTATTTACAAACGCTTTATGCGCTTGTGTCAGTCTCTGGGGTTGCCACATTACCGCTTCCATGACCTGCGCCATCTTAATGCCTCGGTCATGCTGGCACTGGGTGTGCCAAACAGATACGCCCAGGACCGTATGGGACACGCCACGGATAACATGCTCAAGGCCGTCTATCAGCATACCATGGTGGAAACCCGAGCACAGGTAGATGACATGGTGGATGCACACTTTGAAGCACTATTGCACACAGATTGCACACAAAAAACTGAGAACCATTGATAATACAGGGCTTGTAAACAAATATACGGCGGGTTCGACTCCCGCCGCCTCCACCATAAAATCAAAACGGTATAGATGCCACTGGCGAAAAGCCAGTGGCATCTATACCGTTTCCGGGCTTTTTCAGCTCAAAAATTCACGGATGATTCCATAGATGCCAGTAAGCGTAAAATAGAGGAGGACCTTTCCCCCTGTGGTAAGATGGGAGTAAAAGGACAGGGGGCAGAGAGGTCATGAGTGAGGAAAAGCGAATTTTGCAGTGCCTGAACT